>JAEEVB010000256.1 GCA_016287065.1 Muribaculaceae bacterium | reverse complement strand
CAGAATGCCGGTCTTCCCGACTCAATCAAGAACAAGTTCACTGCTAACGCCGAGGCTGGCTACTTCAAGTTCAATGGCGACGCCAAGCAGGCACTTCTCGTGAAGGTGACCAAGAGCACTTCTCAGACGTTCACCACTATGGGCACCTCGAGCTACGAGATCATTGCCAGCAAGGCAACTCGCGATGGCGCTCTCGACAAGTTCCAGGCCTTCCTGAACAAGAACAAGACGGCAGCCGCCTTCAAGAAGAATGCTCTCAAGGCTGGTTATCAGTCGCGTGAAACAATGGTGACCGCTGGCACTCCTCAACTCCAGGATCCCATGACGGGCCAAGGTATCGAGAACTCGCGCAAGGCCATCAAGTGGGCTTTGACCGACAAAGAGGCTAAGGAAGGTGCCGTTTCGCCCATCTTCCGTGAGAATGGCGATGTGCTCCTGGCAGTGGCCGTGAACAAAGCCTACGACGACGAGTATATGCCTTTGAGCGAGAAGACTGTCAAGGACTTCTGCACCGCTCGTGCAACAGCCGCCAAGAAGGCCGACGCCCTCGAGAAACAATACAAGGGCAAGGCTAAAGACGTGGCCGGCTATGCCAAGGCTATGGGAACCACTGTAGAGACTGCCGAGGTTACCTTCGGTAACGACCAGATGGGTACCGTGAACACCATGCCCATGATGCCTAACGGCATGGAGGGCGATGGTGGCCTCATTGGTGCCGTGGCTGGCAGCAAGGTGGGTGCCGTGAACTTCTGGAAGGGTAACAATGGTGTGTACGCTTATCGTGTACTCAAGACCACTCCCAGCAACATCCAGATGAAGAAGGAAGAGCTCAACTCTCGCTTCATGATGCAGTATGGCATCTATGACCAGCAGTATGGTTCGCGTCGCATGTCGCAGGCCATCTTGGGTTCGGCTAAGATAAAGAACAATACCGCCAAGTTCTATTGATAACGCTACCGGAACGGTAACACAATAATGAATAACCGCTTGCAGCAAGGGCTGTGAGCGGTTTTTTTGTGGGGTTAGGCCCGCAAGTGTTGTGAAAATGCAAAAAAATGCGTATTTTTGTAGGTTATAACATATAACGAGGCCGTTACGGGTTGATTTTCAGCGCATGAGGCCTTGTTACAACCCAGAACTAATCAATGAATACTATTAACGATATTCAAGACGAAATCATAGAAGAGTTTGACGGTTTTACCGACTGGCTCGACCGCTATGCGCTCATCATCGACATGGGCAACGCCGTGCCGCCCCTCGACGAGCAATACAAGACCCCCGACAACCTCATTGACGGCTGTCAGAGCCGCGTGTGGCTACAGGCCGACTATATCGACGGCAAGGTGCACTTCCAGGCCGACAGCGACGCCATCATCGTCAAGGGCATCATCTCTATGCTGGTGCGCGTACTCAGCGACCGCACCCCGCAGGAGATACTCGATGCCGACCTCTACTTCATCGACGCCATCGGGCTGCACGACCATCTGTCGCCCACCCGCAGCAACGGCTTGCTCGCCATGCTCAAGCAAATCCGTGCCTACGCCCTCGCCTTTTCGCTAAAAGAAAAGCAAAACAATCAATAGTGGTCGATAAATTAACCAAAGCATTATATTTTTTAATTATTAATAAATTAACTAATTATGTTACAAGATCTATGGAACAACAATCGCATGGTGGCTATGCTGCTTGCGATATTAATTGTGGTTTTGCCTTTCCTCGTTTACTACATAATTGAGGCAAGGAGAAAACACCCTAAGGGCCTTATCTCAGCTGCCCTGTCAAACATGGGCGAACGATTTGGCTACTACATCATGAATGCAGTGTTGCTGCTATTCTTGTGCTCAAAGTTTGGCATCAGCGATGACCTTGCAGGCTGGATTTATGCCATATTCTATTTCTCGATTTACGTTCTTAGCCTCCCTGGCGGTATCGTTGCTGACAAGTTGCAAAACTACAAAGGCACAATTATGGCAGGCCTCCTCGTCATGGCGGCTGGTTATATAATTCTGTCGGTACCTGTGTTTGGTGGCAACCCCGGTGCAGTTCCTACTTGGATACTTGTGTTAACCTGTTTTGCCCTCTTCATGATTGCCGTGGGTAACGGTTTGTTCAAGGGTAACCTGCAGGCTATTGTGGGTCAGATGTACGACAACTTTGAGGCCGAAGCTGCCAAGAAAGGTCCTGAGGCGTTGGCTCAGGCAAAAGCTCGTCGCGACTCGGGTTTCCAGATTTTCTATGTGTTCATCAACATTGGCGGTGTGATTGCTCCCTTCGTTGCTCCATTGCTGCGTAGCGCAATGCTGAAGTTGGACGGATTCATCTATAATGCCGACCTTCCTCGCCTGTGTCATAATTTCTTGAGTGGCTCACTGAAAGGCGATGACATGCAGAACCTCACCACTCTTGCTCAGGGTTCTATCATAGATGGTGGGCAGGTAGGCGACATGGCAAACTTCTGCACTAACTATCTTGAGAGTTTCAACACCGGTGTGCATTACTCGTTTATAGCGTCGGCTCTGGCCATGATCATATCATTCTTGATCTTCGTGGCTACTCGCAAAGCGCTGCCTAACCCCATCAAGAAAATTAAAGAGGCTGCCTCTGTTAGCAAGAATCAAGTGAAGACCGATGCCAAAGAGATTAAGCAGCGCATGTACGCTCTATTTGCCGTGCTTGGCGTAGCTGTGTTCTTCTGGTTCTCGTTCCACCAGAATGGCCAGTCGCTTTCGGTGTTTGCCCGCGACTTCTGTAATACAAGTTCTATTGCTCCTGAAATCTGGCAATGCATTAACCCGTTCTTTGTGATTGTGCTCACGCCCATCATTATGATGATATTTGCTTCACTGGCTAAAAATGGCAAAGAAATCTCCACTCCGCGCAAGATTGCACTAGGTATGTTTGTGGCAGCATGTGCCTATCTGTTCCTCATCGCTATCTCAGCCGCTAATGGTTATCCCTCGGGTGCCGAATTCAAGGGATTGCCCGAAGCCATGAAGGAATCAATGAAAGCCGGTCCGTGGGTGCTCATTGTGACTTACTTCTTCCTGACAGTAGCCGAACTGTTCATTTCGCCGCTGGGTCTGTCGTTCGTGTCAAAGGTGGCTCCATCACACCTGCAAGGTGTCTGCCAGGGCTTGTGGTTGTGCGCTACAGCTATTGGTAATCTGTTCATCGCCCTTGGTGTTACTATGCTTAACAGCTTCCCGCATCAGTGGCAGTGCTGGGCAGTGTTTGCCGGTTTCTGCCTCATTTCGATGGGCGTGATGGTTGGCATGGTCAAGTGGCTTGAGCGCGTAACAAGCGACAAGCCTGCCGACGAAACCTTGCCTGCCGAGGGCAGTGCCGAAGAACAGGCATCTGA
>JAEEVB010000255.1 GCA_016287065.1 Muribaculaceae bacterium | reverse complement strand
AGTTGCAACTGTAATCGATTTCGAACCCGGGAGCATCACAAGCCACCATGCGTTTTGTGGCATTGTTGTAACGGAAGAAATAAATGCCACTCGTTTCAGTCATACATGGCTTGCCTTCAAAAGAGCTTGCCATATCGTTGAAAATAATGAGTTTGTGTTTCCCGTCCGACTCGTTCCAGTAACATACTTCCAACCTGAAGATAACATCTCCGTATTCTTCGCCCACACGTTCAAACATGATGTATCCGTTCTTTGAGTCGATGGTTAACGTCTCGCCTGCCCCTTGTGGAAGGCCTTCGCGATAACGTTTCATGGCATTCTCCAATGCCCTCCATGGACGGTCGCCACTTTCGTCCTCATCTTCATAGTTCAATGAAGGAAATGCTGCCCACGCAAAATCTGTGACGGTGGGCTTGGAACCTTTAAAGCTCACTTTGATGCCATCCTGTGCCATCAACGACAGCGTGAGGCAAGAAAGGATGATTGCCGATACTATTCTTTTCATAATTTTAATACTATTGATGATTATCTCAGTTATCGCAGCAAAGATAGCGAATTCTTGCTACACCCGCTTGTTTTGTCTCTATTATTTTGTCTTTAGCCATTGTTTCTTTCTTAGTAATATTACACCTGTAATGGCTAAAAACAGACTTGCGAGAATCACCTTCGTATCGGGAAGGATGATAACTGGCGTACTCGTCATCTGCATGTCGCCAAGTTGCAGCCAGCAATAAATTGCAAGAAGTGTAGCCGTGAGGTTGCTACCTGCATGGAGTGCCACGCTATACCAGATGTTCCGCGACCAAATGAAGACCAACCCGTAGAAAAGGGCACTGATGAAAGCCCCCGGGAAGTTACGCACATGGAGCACTCCAAACAATATGGCCATCACTACACACACGGCGACCTGTGCGCCACGGTGGCGGAAGGGGGAAATAGCCATTTGCCTGAAGCACAGCTCTTCGAGCAAAGGCGCAAGCAGCACGGCATGGACGCTTGACAACAGGTCTTCGCGCAGTTCTGCGGTCGTGTAGGTCAGCGGTTTCATCTGTACAGTGTGAGCCAACGACGTGATGCCATAAACGATATACTCTTCGGCGACAAGCCACAGAGGCGCTATCAGCAACAAGCCTACAAAGACCGAGACCTTAGGCATCTTCAGCGGAAACAATCCAGCAGCTGGGAACAATTTAGGTTCGACACGATGCACGAGCAGCAGCGTCAGAGCGATGCCTGCTATGGTGAGCAGCCAGGTCAGCACTTCGCCGACGACGGTCTGCCCGCCAGCAACAGGCAGCGCGGTCACATAAATGATGGCGAAACCGTAAGCAGCCGAGAGTACCGGCATCAGTGGCTTGAGAAGGCGGGCAGCTTTGTTCATGACTCAAATTGATTATTTGACCGATTTATCTTTCTTTCATTGCCACAGAGGCAACCACTTTCATCCTCCCTATCGTTCACTTTGCCAATGCATAGCCTAGAGCTACTGCAACTATGCCAAGAACCACACTGCCCAGAGCGTACAGTATAAACGTGGAATAATTGCCAGCCTGCAACAGACACAGGCTCTCTTTTGAAAAGGTGGAAAATGTGGTGAATCCACCACAGAACCCCACAATTAACAGCAGGTTCAGCTGTGACGAGGCATTAACGCGATTGAAGGCCGCCCACAGTAAGCCGATGAGCAGGCAACCGACAATATTAGCGGTCATCGTAGCCCAAGGGAATGCTGACCCCATGCCCTTCATGGCCAACGATATCAGGTATCGGGCGATGCCTCCGAAAAAACTACCCACCCCTACAAGAAATATGTCCTTAAAGATGTTCATACACCAAATTACGGTTGATATCACTCAAGAGTGCAAAGATAGCGATTTCTCGCGAAACACCCGCATGGTTTTGAATTTACTTCGCTGCAATCCAGCAACCAACCGCCATGATGGCCGTGGCAATGACGAACATCAGGGTGATGGGCTCGCCGAGCATTACAATCGACAACAGGGCACCGATGAATGGTGCCAGCGCATAGTAGGTGCTGGTTTTTGCCGCTCCGATGGTCCGTTGGGCATAGGTGTAGAAATAGATGCTCAAACCGTAGGCAACATAGCCCAACAGGAGCAGGATGAGCAGGTAGCGCCATTGAGGCAGGTGCTCGCCAATAGAAAAGGCGATGGCAAGGGCGCCAAGGCCAGAGCCAAAGCCCTTAATGGTGACAATCTGCATCGGATCACGGTCGGCAATCTGGCGGGTGCAGTTGTTCTCCAAGCCCCAACAGACGGTAGCCCCAAGCACGAGCAGGGAACCGCGCGAGAAGGTCAGTGCCTCACCGATGCCGCCGTCATCGAGCGAAAGCAGGATGCTGGCAACGGTTACCAAGGCAATGGCTATCCACAAGCGGCGGCCGACAGCCTCGCTGAAGAACAGCAACGCGATAAGGGCCGTGGCCACAATCTCAAAGTTGTTCAGCAGCGAAGTGTTGGCGGCCGAGCACGTCTTCAAGCCATACATCATCAAGATGGGAGCAATAATGTCGAGCACGACCATTGCAGCGGCATATGGCACATCGCGGCGATGCAGCCGTTCCTCGGTCGATGCATGATGACGCTTCTTGCGTAGCAGCATCATCGCCCCTACCCCAACGCCTGCACCCAAATAGAGGAAGGCCGCCACCATCGTGGGCGGTACCGAAAGCAGCATCAGCTTAGACACAGGTGTGCTGATGGCATACAGGGCTGCTGCCAGCACCGCCAGCATGATGGCCGTGGAATTCTTTTTCTTGAACATATTCTTCGCTAAAACCTAAGTGTGATCAAAACTCGAGAGGGATGGCGAGTTTGAAGATGATGTTGCGACCCATGTTCAAGACGCCCTGGCGACCGGTGACGGGATTGACGTCGGCATACTTGAGGCGGCTCAGGTGATTCTGGTAGGCCTCGTTGGTGAGGTTTGTCCCCATGATGCTCAAGCAGGCCACACGGCGTCCCTTACACATGATGTCGGTGCCGATGGCGGCATTGAGCAATGTGTAGGCCTGAGTGGCGGTCTCGGTGTCATCGGCGCGGTAATAATGGTTCTGCTTGAAGTTGTGATCCACACCCAGCGAAACAAAGACATTGTTCAGCACGCGTCCGTCATGCAGGATTTCCCACTTGATGTCGGACTGCCATCGCGGAGCAGGGGTAAACGGCAGATACTTGGACTCCTCGGGCTGGTGCAACTGCACGGCATTGACCAGCGAGAAACTGGTACCCAAGTGCAGGAAGTGCCAGGGGTGGATGTCAACGGCAAACTCACCACCCATCAAATGGGCATCGCCGCTGTCGTAACGATAGGTCATGAACTCATCGTCGATGACCTCGCCCGTCCGGTGGAGGAAGAAGTAGTTGTCAATGCT
>JAEEVB010000015.1 GCA_016287065.1 Muribaculaceae bacterium | reverse complement strand
AAGTGCTCAACGACTATGATCAGGAGACAAAGGACTTCTATCGCTGGAAAGTGGAGTACACTCAGGAGCAGATTTCTGAACTCATTGCTCGCCGCACTGGTACCGATTATGGTCGCATTCGCGACCTCGAACCAGTGGCGCGTGGCACTTCGGGCCGTCTCTACAAACTCAAGATTGTGGGCGAGAAACTTACAAAAGTGATAGGCAAAGAGCTTGCCATTCGATATGCGCTGAGCGAATCGTGTCTCTACAGCTCGGCCTTCGTGGTCGAGAAGCACGATGTGGATGGCGACGGTTACCCCGACAAGTTTGTGCTGCGTGGAGCCGGGTGGGGCCATGGTGTGGGCCTATGCCAGATAGGTGCCGCTGTGATGGGTGCCAAGGGCTATGGCTACAAGGATATCTTGCTTCACTACTTCATCGGCGCTACAATCGACAAGCAATATTAATCTCGATATAACTTAAAACTTCGATAATATGGAAATTACAAAAGAAACAGACAAAGTGCGCCGCCAGAGCCCCTGGTGGTGGGTGCCAACACTGTACTTTGCCGAAGGTGTGCCTTACTTTGTGGTTAATAACATCTCGGTGATGATGTTCACCAAGATGGGAGTGCCTAACGGTGATATGTCGTTTTTCACCACTTTGCTCTACTTCCCCTGGTTTCTCAAGGGCATTTGGAGCCCCATTGTTGATGTGGTGAAGACCAAGCGTTGGTGGATTATCTCGATGCAGGCGCTTCTCACAGCCATGATGATTCTGCTCACGCTCACCTTGCCGCATCCCGAACCCGATGTGGTGGCAAGCGGACACACACCCATCAGCATGTTCACGGTTACGCTGGTGCTGTTCATTATAGCAGCTTTTGCCAGTGCCACTCACGACATTGCAGCCGATGGCTACTATATGCTGGCTCACAGCCCAAGCAGTCAGGCAGCATTCATTGGCATCCGCAGCGTGTTCTATCGTGTGGCATCGGTGTTTGGTCAGGGTGTGTTGGTTTATATTGCCGGTACTATCGAGAAGAGCAGTAACGACATACCTTTCTCGTGGCAGATAACCCTTGGCGTGTCGGCTGCCATCTTCTTTGTGGTCACGCTTTATCACACATTTGCTCTGCCTCATTCAAAGGACGACAAGCCTCGCATCGACCAGGCGACCAGCACTGCAAAAGACAACCTGCGCGAACTCGGCAATTCATTCTTGACATTTATCAAGAAGCCTGGTGTGCTGCTTGCTATAGCGTTCATGTTGCTCTATCGTTTGCCCGAAGGTTTCCTTATCAAGCTGTGTCAGCCTTTCCTCGTACATCCTGTCTCAGAAGGTGGTCTGGGTTTGGCTACCGACCTTGTGGGTACGGTTTATGGCGTGTTTGGCGTGATAGCCTTGTTGCTTGGCGGTATTCTCGGAGGTATCTACTCCTCGAGAGTGGGCCTCAAAAAATCGTTGTGGGTAATGGCTGCATGTATGACGCTCCCATGCCTTACATTTGTGTATCTTGCCATTGCACAGCCTTCTAATGTGGTGATCATCACAATTGCCCTGTGCATCGAGCAGTTTGGTTATGGCTTTGGTTTCACAGCCTATATGCTCTATATGATGTACTTCTCTGAAGGCGAATTCAAGACCTCGCACTATGCCATTTGCACGGCATTCATGGCATTGAGCATGATGTTGCCCGGCTTTGTGGCTGGATACATTCAAGAGGCAATCGGTTATGTCAACTTCTTCTGGATGGTGATGATATGCTGTTTTGCAACGCTTGCTGTCACTTATTTTGTTGACAAGAAGATTGATCCTAATTATGGCCGCAAAAATACTACTACCCCTGATGTGGACACAAAGGCCGATTCTCCTGCTGAAACGGAAGTATAATTGCCTTGGTCAAGTATAATTTGAAAGATTCACACTTTATATTAACAGTGAACGATATGAAAAAGTTTTTAATGACAATAGCGCTGTGCACAATGGCAGTTTTGACCGCCAACGCACAAGTGAAACCTGGCATCGAGGTGCTGCGTGATATGGGCTTTGCACCCCTGCAGGGCAAGCGTGTGGGGCTGGTGACCAACCCCAGCGGTATCGATAACAACCTCAAATCGACTGTCGATATCCTCAACGAGGCTCCGGGTGTGAAACTCGTGGCCCTTTATGGCCCCGAACATGGTGTGCGCGGCAATGCACATGCTGGCGACGCTGTGGGTGATGAGGTGGACTCCAAGACGGGAATCAAGATGTATTCGCTCTATGGCAAAACTCACAAACCCACTCCCGAGATGTTGCGCGACATCGACGTGCTAGTCTATGACATCCAGGACATTGGTTGCCGTAGCTACACCTTCTATGCCACAATGGGCGTGTGCATGGAAGCTTGTGCCGAGAATGGAAAAGAATTTATGGTGCTCGACCGTCCCAATCCGTTAGGTGGCAACAAGGTGGAGGGAAACCTTGTTGAAGATGGCTACTACTCTTTTGTGAGCAAATATGCCATTCCCTATATCTACGGTCTCACGCCTGGCGAACTTGCCACCTTCTTGAACGAGGAAGGCGGCTACATTAAAGGTAAGGCCAAACTCACCGTCATTCCTATGGAGGGCTGGACACGAAGCATGAAGTTCCGCGACACAGGCATGCCCTGGGTGCTTCCTTCGCCTCAGGTTCCAACACCCGAGAGTGCTTTCTTCTATCCGCTGAGTGGCATTTTGGGCGAGCTCTACATTTTCAATACCGGTATTGGCTACACACTGCCGTTCCAGCTCTTCTGTGCTACTTGGGCCGATGCCGACCGAGTGGCCGATGCGATGAATGACCTGCACCTGCCTGGTCTCCAGTTCCGTCCCATCAACGTGAAACCTTTCTTCGTGACGAATGTGGATGTGAATCAGGAGAAGAAGGAAGTGCATGGTGTGCAGACCTATATCACCAACGTGGATATAGCCAATCTCACGCTCACTCAGTTCTACTTCCTGCAGGTGATGCACCAGCTCTATCCCGATGTGAAAATCTTCGAGCAGAATCCCAAGCGCTATGCCATGTTCGACAAGGTGTGTGGCACAAGCAAGATTCGCGAACTGTTCACACGTCGTTACATGGTTGAGGATATGGCCGATTACTGGAATAAGGACGCTGAGTCGTTCCGCTTAAAATCAAGCAAATACTACCTCTATCGCTAAAGCGGTTTAACCTGCGATATGAACAGACTTTATAAGACATACTTACGCAACATCTCCTGGTTCATCCCTGATGATAGGGTGTATACCGACGACCTGCGCTGTCTGGCGTGGGGCACCGATGCGGGTTTCTATCGCCATGTGCCCAAGGTTGTGGTGCGCTCTAAGAATGAGTGGGAGGTGTCGCGGTTGCTCAAAGAGGCCCATGAGTTAGGGCTGCCTGTCACCTTCCGTGCGGCAGGTACAAGCCTTTCTGGGCAGACTAACACCGACTCCATCCTCATTGTGGCCGGCAAGAATTGGGAAGATTATGAAATCTCGCCCGATGGTTCGGTCATCACCATGCAGCCGGGTCTGGTGGGTGCCCAAGTCGATGCCTTGCTCAAGCCCTATGGCCGCACATTCTCGCCCGATCCCGCGTCGAAGGCTTCGGCCATGGTGGGTGGCATCGTCATCAACAATGCCTCGGGCATGAGTTGCGGCACACACGCCAACAGCGACAAGATACTGCACTCGATGCGCATCGTCTTTGCCGACGGCACTGTGCTCGATACGGGCGATGAGCAGAGCCGTGAGCAGTTCAGGAAAACTCACCCCGAGTTTATTGCAGGCATCGAACGCCTTCGCGATGAAGTCAATGCCGACAAGGAACTGGTGGAACGCATTCGTCATAAGTATGCCATCAAGAATGTGACGGGACTCAATATCTCGCCCTTCGTCAATTTTACTGATCCTTTCGACATCATCACTCACCTGATGGTGGGCAGTGAGGGTACATTGGGATTTGCCAGCCAGTTCACTATGAGTACCGACCATCTTTATCCGCACTCGGCCAGCGCTATGCTCTATTTCGAAGACATGCGCAAGGCATGCGAGTGTGTGGTGAAGATGAAGAGCGGACCTGTGGAGTGTGCCGAGATTCTTGACAAGAAGTCGCTTGCTTCGGCCGAAGATACTACCGGTGAGGGGCTCACCGCCATACTGGTGCGCACCTCGGCCGACACCAAGGAGCAGCTCGATGAGAACATCGCTGCCATCATGAAGATACTTGATGATTTCACGCTCTATGTTCCTGCCAAGTTCACCGATAACCCCGAGGAATATGGCAAATATTGGGCAATCCGCTCTGGCATCTTCCCTGTGGTGGCGGGAACTCGTCCGTTGGGCACTACCGTAATTATCGAAGATATTGCCTTCCATATCGAGGATTTGCCTGACGCCACTGTCGACCTTGCCAATATGCTCAACGAGCATGGCTACGACGACAGCTGCATTTATGGGCACGCTCTTGAGGGTAATTACCACTTCATCATTGCCCAATCGTTCGATACACCCGAGGAGGTGGAACGCTACAAGAACCTGATGAACGAGATTGTGAAACTCGTGGTCGACAAGTACGACGGCTCACTCAAGGCCGAGCATGGCACAGGCCGCAACATGGCGCCCTTTGTCAAGAAAGAGTGGGGCGAGAAGGCTTTCGAAATCATGCGTCGGGTGAAGCAGTTGTTCGACCCCAAAGGCATCTTGAATCCTGGTGTCATTTTCAACGACGACCCCGACTGTTTCATCAAGGATGTGAAGCCCATGCCGCTCACTAACCCCAATGTGGACAAGTGCATGGAATGCGGTTTCTGCGAGGTCAACTGCCTGAGCAGCGGTTTCTCGCTGTCGTCGCGCCAGCGCATTGTGGTTCAACGCGAAATTTCACGACTCAAGACTACTGGCGAGGATCCCAAGCGGCTTGCCCGTCTTGAGAAACAATACAGATATTACGGCAACAGCACCTGTGCTGCCGATGGCTTGTGCAGCACATCCTGCCCCATGAAAATCAATACGGGCGACATGACTCACGACCTGCGTGCCCAGAGCCTGCCAGAAGGCAGCATGGGATACAAGACCGGTCGTTATTGTGCCCGTCATCTCAATGGTGTGCGCAAGGGACTGAAAGGGTTGCTCTACGTGGCCGACGCTGCCCACTTCGTGCTGCGCGATGGTGGTGTGGCGTTCACTGGAAAGGCGCTCCACAAGGTGGGTATGCCGCTCTGGACACCGTCGCTGCCCAAGGCACACAGGGCAAAGACCGTGGCAATGCCCGAAACCGACAAGAAGGTGGTGTATTTCCCCAGTTGCTTGAATCAGACAATGGGGTACGGCCATCAGGGTGAGAAAACCGACCTAACCGACAAGGTGGTGGCCTTCTTGAAAAAGGCTGGCTGGCAAGTCATCTTCCCGCAAAACATGAAAAAGATGTGCTGCGGCATGATTTGGGAAAGCAAAGGCATGCCCGACCTCGCCAAGCAAAAGGCACTCGAACTTGAGGAAACCATGTGGCAGGCGAGCAACGAGGGCACTTATCCGGTGATGTGTGACCAGAGCCCTTGTCTGCATCACATGCGCAAGCATTTCACTCGCTTCAAACCATTGGAACTCATGGAGTTTGTACACGACTATGTGGCACAGGATTTGGATTTTCATGCTACCGATGAGCCTATTGCTCTGCACCTCACCTGCTCAACAAAACTCATGGGAATCAATGGCAAAGTCCTTGATTTGGCAAAGCGCTGCTCGTCGCAGGTGCTTGTTCCCGATGGGGTAGGGTGCTGCGGTTTTGCTGGCGACAAGGGATTTACGCATCCCGAACTCAATGCCTATGCCTTGCGTAAGTTGCGACCACAAATCGAAAACGCTGGAATCAAGCGCGGTTTCTCCAATAGCCGCACCTGCGAGATAGGGCTCACCACCAATAGCGGCATACCTTACCAGTCGCTCATCTACTTGATTGACGAATGTACAACAATAAAAAAAGATATATAATGGCACAACCTAAACGATTACTTGCACTCGACATACTGCGTGGTATCACCATAGCAGGCATGCTGCTGGTCAATAACCCTGGTACCTGGAGTAGCATTTATGCACCTCTTGAACATGCCGAATGGGAAGGCCTTACACCTACCGATTTGGTTTTCCCCTTCTTTGTGTTTGTTATGGGGGTATCGATGTATTTCTCGCTGCGGAAGTTCAATTTCACTTTGAGCGGTCAGTCATTTTTCAAGATTGTGAAACGCACGGTGATACTGTTCCTCATTGGATGGGCTGTGTCGTGGTTTGCGGTATGGCTTCGTGGATTGTTTAATCCCGATATCGACTTTGTCGACCGTGCTATCAACCATCTGCGCATTCTGGGTGTTTTCCAGCGACTGGCTTTGGCCTACTTCTTCGGGTCGATGATTGCTGTCACCTTGAAGCATCGCTTCATCCCTTGGCTCATAGGACTCATTCTTGTTGCCTATGCCATTATTCTGGCCGTTGGGCATGGTTATGACGTTAGTGCCGACAATATCATTGCTCGCATCGACAATGCAGTGTTGGGCGAGAACCACATGTACAAGGAGGGTGTCTTTGATGGTATTATTGCTTTTGACCCCGAAGGCATTCTGAGCACCTTGCCTTGCATAGCTCATGTGCTCATAGGTCTCATGGTTGGCAAACTCATTACGACTTATCATAACAATACTGAGCGTATTACCAAACTTGCTCTTTTAGGTATTGTGATGGTGCTGGGTGGCTGGCTGTTGCAATATGGTATTCCCTGTGGTAAGAAGATGTGGTCGAGCACCTTTGTGCTCATCACTTGCGGCATGGCATCTTGCTTGCTGGCATTACTTATCTACATCATTGATGTGAAAGGCCACAACAAGTGGTGCCGGTTCTTCCAGTCTTTTGGCGTGAATCCGCTGTTCTGCTATCTGGTGGGAACAATTCTCTCCATTGCCTTCAGCGCAATTAAATTTGGGACAAATGCTGATGGCGACCCCGTTAGCATCCACTCACTCATTCACGACGGCTGCAAGGCGGTGACTTGGTCGCCCGAATCGGCTTCATGCCTCTATGCCATCGTTTTCGTGTGCATTTGCTGGATGTTTGGCTACATCCTTTATAAGAAGAAAATTTACATAAAAATATAACTACTATGATTTTAATTGCTGATTGCGGATCAACCAAGATTGATTGGTGTCTGCTTAATGGAACTGAGAAGGTCGCTCAGATTTTCACGACCGGAATGAACGCTTTGTTGATGACCGAAGAGGAAATGACCGTTCGCATCAAAGACGAACTAATGCCTCATCTGGCCAACTACAAGATCGACGAGATTTATTACTATGGTGCCGGTATCATCTCCGACGAAATCAAGCAGCAAGTGGTGAATGCCCTCAAGGCCAATATACCCACTGCAGTCAAGATTGAAGTCGACAGCGACCTCCTTGCAGCTGCTCGCGCACTGTGTCAGCGCAAGCCGGGTATTGCTTGCATTATTGGAACTGGTTCCAACTCTTGCTATTACGACGGTGAGAAAGTGGTCGACAATGTTTCGCCACTGGGTTACATTCTAGGCGACGAGGGCAGTGGTGCCGTGCTTGGCAAGCTGTTGGTGGGTGATGTGCTCAAGAAACAGTTGCCCGAACACATTTGCCAGAAGTTCCTCGAGGAGTACAAACTCGACCGTACCAAGATCATTGAGGCAGTTTATCGCAAACCTGCCGCTAACCGTTTCTTGGCACAGTTTGCCCCCTTCCTAGAACGTAATATGGACGTGCCCGAGGTGCGTAATGTCGTGTTCCGCTCCTTCACCGACTTCTTTAAGCGCAATGTGGCCAACTACAAGAACTATCAGGAACTGCCCTGTAACTTTGTGGGCTCTATCGCTCTCAAACAGAAGGACACCCTCATCGAGGCTGCACAACAGCTTGGCATTACCATTGGGCGCATCATTCAAGACCCGATGGAAGGCCTCATCAAGTATCATTCTACTGTGCAATAATGAGCTGTTGAACTTTGTGTTTCTCTCTATTTCTATACTTAAAGTGAAACTTTAAAAACTTTATCGTAATGGCTTTTGTCAAAATTAGTGAGCAACCTTCGCTCTATAACGATCTTGAGAAGAAATCGGTTCTTGAAATCCTCACTGACATTAATCAGGAGGACCACAAGGTGGCCGATGCTGTGCAGAAGGCTATCCCGCAAATCGAGAAACTCGTCACAGGCATTGTCGAGCGCATGAAGGAAGGCGGACGCATCTTCTATATGGGGGCTGGCACTTCAGGCCGACTTGGTGTGCTTGATGCTAGCGAGATTCCACCCACTTTTGGCGTTGGTTCGGGCTGGGTTATCGGACTCATTGCCGGTGGTGATACTGCCCTGCGCAATGCTGTGGAAAAGGCCGAGGATGATGAGCACCAGGGATGGAAGGACTTACTCGAACATGGCGTGAACGAACTCGATACTGTCATTGGCATTGCTGCTTCGGGAACCACTCCCTATGTTATTGGTGCATTGCGCGATGCCCGTGAGCACGGATGCCTTACTGGCTGCATCACAAGCAACCCCGATGCCCCCATCTCACAAGTGGCCGAGATTCCCATCGAAATGATTGTGGGGCCCGAGTATGTTACTGGAAGCAGTCGCATGAAATCGGGAACAGGGCAGAAACTCATCTGCAACATGATTTCAACCACTGCCATGATACAGTTGGGACGTGTGAAGGGTAACAAGATGGTGAACATGCAGCTCACCAACAACAAACTTGTAGACCGTGGCACGCGCTGGGTGGCCGAGGAGTTGAAACTGTCGTACGACGAGGCACGCCAGTTGCTGCTCGAGTATGGTTCGGTGAAAAAAGCCACCGATGCCTATCGCAAGCAAAATCCCTAATCCCGGTTATGTGAATTGTATACCGTGTGTTAAAAATGCGAATTACGCGAATAGCACGAATTTGTTCTTATGGCAGTGCTCTTATATCCTAATGAGTCTTACAAAATCACAGGTTGTTTTCTTGAGGTTTACAACCACCTGGGTTGTGGTTTTCTCGAGGCAGTCTATCAAGAGGCTTTAGAAATGGAATTTGCTTTAGCTGGAATTCCGTTTAAACGTGAAGTTCGTTTGCCGATCGAATACAAAGGTAAGCAATTGCAAAAATTCTACTTTGCTGACTTCGTCTGTTATGATAAAATCATTGTAGAACTGAAAGCAGTATCTGAAATCTTGAATATCTATAAAAGTCAAGTCATGAATTATTTGAAAGCTACAGGCTACGAGTTGGGTATAATTGCAAATTTTGGGGCTTCAAGTTTGGAAACATCTAGAGTTTGTAACAGTAAAAATATCTTATATAAGTGAAATTAGCGATATTCGTAAAATTAGCAAAATTCGCATTGAAAAACACTGCGAATAAACACTTGTGATTTAGCAAGATTCGCATTGAAAAAAACTGCGAATAAGCACTTGTGATTTAGCAAAATTCGCATTGAAAAACTGCGAATAAGCACTTGTGATTTAGCGAGATTCGTATTAAACAATTAGTGATTATGAAAAAAATTGTTCTCCTGCTTTTTGCTGTGGTGGTGGCGCTGGATGCTGTGGCACAGAATCAGCCTGCAAATACCGATGTCTACTATGTTCGCCGGGCATCGCTCTTCCAGTACTTGCCCATTACCAAGCACGACATCGTGTTTCTTGGCAATAGCCTTACCGACGGTTGCGAGTTCAACGAACTCTTCAACAACCGCCACATCAAGAACCGTGGTATTGTGGGCGACATTGTGCAGGGCCTGATCGACCGCATCGACCCCATCCTCAAGGGAAAGCCTAAGAAAATCTTCATTTTGAGCGGTGTGAACGATGTGTCGCATGGCGTTACGGCCGACAGTATTGCGCGCGCCACCGAGAAACTCATTGTGCTCATCAAGCAACATTGCCCCAAGACCAAAATCTACCTCCAGAGCATGCTTCCCTTCAACAACGATGTGCGCATGTGGAAGAATCTCAAGGATCGCGAGCAGGTGGTGGTCGACGGCAACAAGGCACTCGAGCAGGTGGCTGCACGCCAGCATGTGACCTGGATTAACCTGTATCCACTCTTTGTGAACAGCGAGGGCAAACTGCGTCCCGAGCTCACCAACGATGGGTTGCATCTCATGGGCGAAGGCTACCTCATTTGGCGCGACGCCCTCAAGCCCTATGTCAAGTAACTTTAATAATCATTTATAAGTTATTTTTAAAGAAAACCTTAAATATTTATGAAAAAAGTAGTTGTAATCTCAACCAGCCTGCGTCCTGGTTCTAATAGCCATGCTATGGCTGAACAGTTTGCCGAAGGTGCGAAGGCGGCCGGCCATGCAGTGGAATTTGTCACGCTGCGAGGGAAAGAAATCAAGTTTTGCATAGGTTGCCTGTCGTGCCAGAATACAGGCGCTTGCGTGTTTAAAGACGATGTCCCAGCCATTATGGACAGCGTGCTCAATGCCGATGTAGTGTGCTGGGCTACACCTATTTACTACTACGAAATGTCGGGGCAGATGAAGACGCTCATCGACCGCATGAACGCCATGTACCCCAAGGATTACCGTTTTCGCGACATCTACTTGCTGACCACTGCTGCCGAGGACGAAGACCATGTTCCGGCGCGTGCCGAAAGCGGACTGCAGGGGTGGATTGACTGCTATGAAAAATCGGAACTCAAAGCGCATCTGTTTTGTGGTGGGGTAGGTGCTCCACGCGACATCGACGGCCATGCAAAACTGCAAGAGGCCTTTGAATTAGGTGAAAGTATTTAACCATGGACACCAATCCAACTGGAAAAGACTATGTTGGCAGCAATGAACTATATGCCAACGTACAGAAAACCATGCGCCTATGCGCTGAGATGAACACAGGCTACCGCACCGAGGAAGAGGTGCGTCAATATCTGCGCCAAATCACCGCGAGCGAAGTTGACGACACGGTGCGCGTGTTCCCGCCATTTAACATCAACTACGGGCTCACCACACGATTTGGGCGCGACTGCTTTGTAAACTTTGGCTGCACATTTTTGGCGCTTGGGGGCATCACTGTCGAGGAGGGTGCCTTTATAGGACCGCATTGCGTGCTCGCCACCGAATATCACCCTGAAGATCCGATAAAACGTCATTCGTTGCTCACTAAGCCTATTGTCATTGGTCGCAACGCATGGCTGGGTGCCGATGTGAAGGTGCTGGCAGGCGTGACAATAGGCGAAAACGCCATTGTGGCAGCCGGTAGCGTCGTCACGAAGGATGTGCCACCCGATATGGTGGTAGCAGGAAGTCCTGCATGCATCATCAGGCCCATCAAAAAAGATTGAATTCCGATTACTCAATTACTAGTACTACCTTAGCATAATCGCCGGTATGCTGGTCGCGAATCCCGAAGAAATCGTCCTCGTCGATTCGTTCCACATCGGTTTCTTGGGCAAACAGCTCTTCAATTACCGAGCTCATTTCAGCAAATTTGTTCAGAGCATCGGCCTCATTATCGAAGTGATAGCGATTGCTGCCGCCTTCGCTATCACTCGCATATTCGTAGTATACCAGATACTTCTTCATCACATTTATATTTCGAATCTCTCGCTTAACGTATTACTACCTTGCGTCGGTTGTTGATGTATATGCCAGGCTGCGTGGGCTTTTCTTTGAACACGATGCCGGTGATGGAGTAATAGGCATCATCATTGTCATCGTCCTTAATGATGTCGTCGCAAGATATGGTGACATTTTGATGAAATGTGCGCCAGTAGCTATCTACCCAGTTGTAGTAGTCGGCAACCTCGTTATCGCCTGAGGTACCGTTCCTCAACTGGTCAATCAAATCTAGGCCACGTTCGCACACTACGAGATCGGCTTTGGTAACCTTTTGCAGAATTCCGGTCTCTTCCTTGTTAATCAATTTCGACAAGTCGATGCTGTCGGTGCTTTGCTTGCCGTCATGATAGATGTTGAACACCTGCTTCTTGAATTCGAGGGCATCGGTACACATTTCGCTCTTGTAGGTGCCAGGAGATCGTTTCACCACTTCGGGCAATACTAGCGAGGGTGTTATGATAATAGGCACTGTAAAGGAACCGCAAGGCCATCCTATTGCAACCCAGCTTATGGTGTTTGTTGGGGGTTCGCCACTGGTAATACCTTGCATGAGCGAAGCCGAAGTGCTTGTGTAGCGTGGAATGAAATTACTGAAATAGGTGTTGCGCACATCGTTAATGTCATCAGGAATGTCTTCCCACAGGTTCACTTCGGTGTTGCCATGATAAAGGTAACGGGGTAATTCATGCACAACCTTCACCGCATCAATCTTACCTTCGCCAAAGGTGTCTTGCATATACTTCTGAGCGGCTTTGTATCGCTGTTCACCCACATGATTGGTGCTGTCGTAGTAGGGGCTTGTAAACGAGTAATTGGTGCGAATCAGGTAGCCGTTAGGAGCAACCGTTTCATCGTTGCAGTCAAACTTGGTATAGCTTCGGTTGCTTGTCTCGAAAAACGCCACATTGCCCAGTGTGTCCATGACAGCGAAATTAGTGCTAAGGGTGACTGAAGAACTCTGCGCTTGAGTTTGCTGAAGCAGAGCCTCAAACTCATCGACGGTAGCACATTGTCCTAATGCTTTTTTCATAAGTGGACCAGCGCTTGTGTTGGCCTTCGATGTCGGACTGTTGAAATAGTAGGACAGTGTGTTGAGTATTGCAAATCCTGCTTCGTTGTGGCCATACCACATACTAGCTGGACTTGATGATGTGGAATAATTAACCACTCCCACATATTGATATTTAGATCCTTTAAGGGTGAGCAGAGAATTGTTTATTCCATCGCTGGAATCACGGTTCTTGAAAATGAAAGGCCGTCCGTCGGCAGTTACTTTGCCCGATGCTATGACGGCAGTGCATGCCGAGGCTTCGGCAATGGCTAGTGCTAAAAGCAGGATAAGAGTGAGACGTTTCATTTATATGTAGATTTAATTAATTTTATCTTACAAAAATACAATAAATATAATTATTTTCCTAATATTTTTATTTTTTGTAATAAAATTTATGGGAAATGTTGCAAAATATAAATTAAATCCTTATTTTTGCAATAAATAATGTATGTGAGTGCAACATTCTTATGGCACTTGTGCCATCTCTCGCCTTGTTTTGGCAAATTTATTATTAACTCAAAATACTGTCTTATGAAAAAAATTCTACTAACTTCAATCGCTTTGTTGCTGTTGTCGTGGCTTTCGGGTCATGCCATAGAATTTGATGTGGGCAATCTGCATTACAAGACTTATTCGGGCGAAACCATGGAGTGTACGGGACTCTCGGCTGCCGGTCAAAGTGTTTCTACGCTCGTCATTCCCGGCAAAGTGACCTATGGAGGCAAGACCTATCGCGTGAAGGCCGTGAGCGTAGAGGCCTTCATGAACAACCAAAGGTTGAGCATTGTGCGACTGGGATGGGGCATCGAGTACATTTTCTCGCGTTGCTTCAGTGGCTGTTCAAGACTCAGCTTGGTGTGGGTTCCCAGTTCTGTGCATCAAATCAATACCGATGCATTCAAGAATTGCACCCAACTGGCCAACTTTGTTTATGGCGGTGAAACTCCCCCTAATGTCTCCAACAATTTGTCGCCTTTCTCTGGCGTGAGCAACCTCTCGATTACTGTTGCCACTCAGCCTGGTAAGAACAATTTCACCGGTTCAGTCTGGAAGAACTTCGGCACCATCAGTTATAATGGTAACAACGCCTACGACTTCTCCGACAACGGAATGAACTTTATGATCACCAGTGGCCTGGATGATATCAACGGTTATTGTACGCTTGTGGGTGTTCAGTCGGGAACTACTGCCCTCAACCTTTCTAGTACGGTTAAAGATGTGATAAATGCCAATCACGGCGATGGTTCAAACTATATGTGTACCATCAAGCATGTGGCCGATTATGCCTTCTACGGCAACTCTACCATCACCCGCATTGGCACTTCTTCGGACTACATGACCTCGGTCGATAATATCGGATTTGCCGCTTTCTCAGGCTGCTCGGCTTTGACGGCGGCCTATATTGATGCCGACACGCTCTCGAACAGCGCTTTTGCCGACTGCGCTAATCTGACCACTGTCAGCCTCTCGTTGGGTTCGGGCGGTGGTGTGAAGTACATCGGTCTTTATGCTTTCTCGGGCTCGGGTCTCACCTCGGTCACCATTCCCGCAAGCACCAAGTACATTGGCACAGGTGCTTTCCGTGATTGTCATTCGCTCAAGCGCATCGATGTGAGTTCCAGCAACACTACTTTCAAAGGCTCAACCTCGGGCACACTGTTCAACGCCAACTATTCGACCATTATCCAGGTGCCTGGTGGTGCCACTACGTTTGGTTACACCGATGCCACCATCAACATCAACGATATGGCGTTCTATGGTTGCCAGGGATTGAGTTTCGTTGATATTCCTTACGGCATCACCACCATTGGTAATGCCGCATTCTGCAACTCAAAGATCACCACGCTCAAGATTCCGTCGTCGGTCACCAGGTTCCACACCTATAGCCTCGAAGGTCTCAAGAATTTACAGAATCTTTATTTCAACTTCAATACGATCCCCACTTCTTATCAGGGGGTTAAACTCCTCGTGCCTGACATGAACAGCAGCGCCAAGCTGCATGTGCCTCAGTACAAGAAGAGCAACTACACCAGCAATTCGAACTGGAATGCCGCCTTTGCCTCGATCGACGAGGGTGGTTATGACATCGAGCAGAATTACATGTACTATACGGTGACCTCGACCACTCCCTATACCGACACCTATGTGCAGTCCACTCCAGCCGACGGTAGGGCTCGCATGGTGAAGGGACGCAACATCAACAACACCAACACCGCTGGCATACTCACCATTCCCAACATGGTGCAAAGCCAGGGCAAATCCTACATTGTTGAGGAACTCGCCCCAGGCCTGTTCAAGAACCACAAGAGCCTGAATCGCGTGACGGGCGGCGACGGTGTCAAGTATTTAGGCGCGCAGGCGTTTTATGGCTGTACCGATCTGGAGTATTGCAACATCATGAATCCCTATTCGTTTGGCGACTCGCTGTTTTATGGAGCCACTAAGCTCCTCTCCTTGAACATGGGCTCCCGCCTTGCTAGAGTGGGCAAGAGCTGTTTCCGCGAAACGGCGCTTACATCGCTCATCTTCCCGCCCTCGCTCGTGTACATTGGTCAGCAGTTTGTCATGAATGCGGAGCAGCTCGACACTATCAAGCTGTCGCCAGCTATACAGGAGATTCCTGAGCGCGCCTTCCAGAACTGCTATGCCAAGTATCTTGTAATCCCCTATGGCGTGCCCAAGATTGGTGCCGAGGCGTTCCGCAACGATGCTGGCGGTGCCAACCATGTGGTGGTCATCCCCAGCTCGGTTACTACCATGAGTAGTCGCGCCTTCTATGGTGCCAAGAACATCGAGGCCATTTACCTCAATGTGCCAACCAGCGTGTTCCAGACGGTGAAGACCGACTGGGAGCGCTCTGCATCGCTCGGGGCGAGCAGCATCTACGACTGGTCGGGCGTGAACCTATATGTGAGTGCGGGCAATCTCAACAACTTCAAGAACGATCCGGGCATCAAAGCCTGCTTCAATGCCTCGAAGATCACGCTGGGTGCCTTCGACTTCTGTATCAGTGAAAGGTTTAGGTCGAGCTGGTATCTGGGCACCGTTGTCGATAAGTATAACAAGACTGCTAAATATGTTTATTCGGGCAGCACGAATGCATTTACTGGATACTTCTATGCCACGTCGACCGAAACCGACCATCAAACTGACATTGTATATACTATGGTCGCTTTCGACGACAGCTGCTTAATTGACCGTTATGGTCTCTCGAGCATCAATATTCCCTCTACCATCACAAGCATTGGCAATTATGCCTTTAACAACACAGGAATTAGTGGCGATATTGAACTTCCAGCTTCGGTCAATTTCATTGGAAGGAAGGCCTTCTTCGGATGCCTGAATCTGAAGTCGCTCTTCATCAACAATCCCGATGTGGGCGATGTGGAGTATGGCTTCTTTGGCAATAACGACACTTACTTCAAGTGCTATCTTCCGCTTTCACAGTATTATCGCATCTATAATATGGCCACTTGGGATGGGCAATATATGAACACCGCCAAGTATTATCTGCAGCCTTACTACCGTCCCAGGACTCAGTGGGCTGCTATCTCGTGCTTCCAGCCTGTCAAGTTGCCTGATGACCTCGAGTGCTATGTGGTGTCGAGCTATGATGCCTCGAAGAAGCAAGCCAAGACCCAGCGCATCACGGGCAGCATTTACTCTGATTTGGGCATGATTGTGAAGGGCACGGTGGGTGCTACCTACATTCTCGATACCAATCTCGAAGTAGCCAACAGTCCCACCGACTTGCTGAAAGGTCCCGCGGGTGGAGCTCCCTTTACGGCAAACTCCACATCTTCGACCGACGTCTATGTGTTCAACACCAGCACACGCAAGTTCGACCGCCTCAATGGCACTATGTCCATCGATTCGGGCGAGGCCTATATGCCGCTCTCGGTCAACACTTCGCACTCGGTTTCTAACATCACGGTCGACATACTCGACACGGTGCTCAAGGGCGACGTGAATCGCGATGGCAAGGTGAATGTGACCGCTGTTACCACGCTGGTGACCATGATTTTAGGCGTCGTACCTAAGGGTATGGCAACT
>JAEEVB010000254.1 GCA_016287065.1 Muribaculaceae bacterium | reverse complement strand
ATGCATCCCGATGACCAGCGTGCCTTCGTTATCAGCCACCTGAGCGAGAAAAACGCTACCATCTTTGAAATGCTGCCCGAGGGCGTTGCCCGCCAGCTCACACTGGACCGTGACCCCCACGGCAACGTGCAGGTGTCGCTCATCGAGACCGAAAAGCTGCTGAGCGAGATGGTGAAGAAGAGACTCGACGAGATGAAGGAAGAAGGCAAGTTCAACGGCAAGTTCAGGCGCATGCACCACTTCTTCGGCTACGAAGGCCGTTGCGGTATCCCCTCGAACTTCGACGCCAACTACTGCTACTCGCTGGGCTACAATGCAGCACAGCTGGTGAACTGCGGCGCAACTGGCTATATGTCGTCGATCCGCAATCTCACCAAGCCTGCCAGCGAATGGATTGCCGGTGGTATCCCCATCACCATGATGATGAACATGGAGCAGCGCAAGGGCAAACAGAAACCCGTGATCAAGAAGGCCTTGGTTGACCTGAACGGCAACCCCTTCAAGGCATTTGCACAGATGCGCGAAATCTGGGCAAAGGAAACCTGCTTCAACTATCCTGGCCCCATCCAGTACTTCGGCCCATCTGAAATGACCGACCAGACTACACTCACGCTCTACTACGAGCACGAGGAATGATAAAGAGGTGTGAGTGCTGTGACACAGCATCCACCATCAGGCTCAATCGAAACCGATTGAGTGATTAATAACCCTTACTCACAGCTTGCATCCCCACTGGCATTGCGCCGGTGGGGATTTTTTTGCCTCCTACTTGAACAACTAGTCACAATTCATTAAGAGCAAACCGTAAAAACCGTAATATTAACTTTTATTAAGATTTTAATTAAACCAAGACCCGCAATTATTGTCTAACTTTGTAAAAATCACTTTTCGACATCATTATCAACCCATAACAAACTATTGCTATATGAAAAAAATCATCTTCACACTCACCTGCATGCTCATTGCCGTGGGCTGCATCACCTCGCAGGCCAAAGTGGTAGAGCCTGTGACCAAGGTAAAAGTCAAGAACGAGAAAGAGTTCATGAAAGCACTGGCCAGCAACCGCGTGATCACAATTGCCAAGAACACCACGCTCAACCTCTCGAAAGTGCTCGAAGACCCCGCTCTGTGCAACGAATGCAACCTGGTGTGGGTAGAGGAAGACTATGACCACAGCCAGTTGTCGCAATTCAGCACTGCCGCAAGCGACTATGAGTTCGATGGCCGCATGCTCACACTCATGAAACTGCACAATCTCACCATCGAAGGCGAGAAGAACGCCGAAATCGTGGTGAACCCACGCTATGCCCATGTGCTCAACTTTGAGAAATGCAAGGGCATACGCATCAAGAACCTCACGCTGGGCCACACCGAGGAGGGCTATTGCACCGGATGCGTGATTGGCGTGAGCTACAGCGAAGACATCACCATCGAGAACTGCGACCTCTATGGTTGCGGCACCTACGGCATCGAGGCCCGCAGCACAAATGGCATCGAGATGAAGAAGAGCATCATACGCGACTGCTCTTACGGCATCATGGAGATTCGAGACTGCAAATTCGTGAACTTCGAGAAATGCGACTTTATCCGCAACCGCGAGTACGGCCTGGTATGCATTGGAGGCGACTCGCAGTGGATCAGGTTCGACGAGTGCCGCTGGGCCCAGAACAACGGCAACCTCTTCGAGATTGGTGTGCCCATCAAGCTCGACGGCTGCGAGATTCACCACCCGCAGTGGCAGACGAATAAGTACAAGGTGAAAGACCTCATCGAGGAGCAGAGCCCGTGCCAGTGGCTTGAGGACCTCAAGGAGCTCACTCCACGCAAGGACAAGATCGGCCCCAAGAAGTGAGGATCACTCGCCCATTCGCCCGCTCGAATAATCGAATAATCGAATGTTCGAATAATCGATTTAACAATTAAATAAAAAACGGCTTGAGCCACAATGGTTCAAGCCGTTTTTTGTATCACAGGCAGCAACGCTGCTCTATTCTCCCAAATCAGTTGGTAGGTTCCACGCCTGTTACCGGCACCTCGTGATGCACCGGCTCGGGAGCTGGTGCTTCGGGCTTCACGTCGCGCGAGGGTTCTACCTTGATTTCGTTGTAGATTTGAGCATTCTCGCGGCGCTCACGGTCGGCTTTCTCCTTCTCGGCCTTGGCCTTGTCGGCTGCTTCCTTCTGCTTTTTGGCCTCAATCTGTTCGGGCGTGAGTTCGGTGGCAGTGGTATCAACAGTATCAGGAGCCTGCTCGGTGGTGACCACGAGGTCGACATCGGTAGGTGCCTTGGTAGTAATCATGCTGGCGGTGTCGATCTTGTCGCCATCATCGCCACCCATACCGGCAAACGGGTTGTTCTTGATCAAGTAATAGGCTGCACCGGCAAGCACAGCAGCAATGACCAGGTAAAGCAAATACTTCATGGTCTTGGCACCGGGAGCGCTGAAGCTGCGACGGCGGCCCTCTACCTCGTCGATGTGGTTGAGAATGGCTGCCGGAGTCACGTTAGCCGTGGTCTTGGCCGTTTTGAGCGCATCGGCTATGAGGCTCATCTTCTGCTCGTCGTCCTTATCGGGATTGGAGAGGATGCGCTTGATAGCACGATAGTCGATCATCTCGGCGGTGGTGAGCAGCAAGTAGTCGCCAGCCTGCAGGTCGCCAATCTGCTCTACTTTTGCTTTAGAACTGTAGATGTCAAGCACCTGTGAGCGCGAGTCGTAGACGATTTCCTGTTCCTCGGGCCTCACCTGCAGCACACGGCTGCTGCCCATCTGCGCCACATAGCAACCGCCATGGTTGTAAATGGCCACCGACAGGTTACAGCGTTTCACGCGGTGATCCTTGGTATTGAGAGCGGCATCGAGGGCGGCGTTAAAAGCCTCGTCGGTCACCGCCTTGTCGAGGTTGAACTCGTCGTTGATATAGCTGGCAAGTGCACGGGCCACAATCTCGTCGTCGCAAGCAATGAACACCTGGCTGTCGTAGCCCAACTGTTCGCGTGCCGGCAACAGCACATCGCGGCCATTTTCAATATAAATAGGAGTATCGAGTTTTACTTTCATAGTTCAATTCTGATTTTCAAATTTGGGTACAAAGTTACAAATAAACCTTGACTTATGAACCACTCCGTGCAATTTTGTTTTCACAATCACAAAAACCGCTCTTCATGCAACCGAAAATCGGGAAAAAACTTTGAGAGGTGAAAGATTTTATGTAATTTCGCACATTATTTAAAGAGAGAACCGCTAAACTCAACGAGTCCCTTGAGGGCGAAGGCCAAAGATGCCATCTTGACGAGCGAGTTCCAGAAAAAACATAACACTGAAAACCAACAATTTAATCAATTAATTAATTCATAACTACTCATGAGTAAAGTAAAGAAATTTATGACTTGTGACGGTAACCAAGCT
>JAEEVB010000253.1 GCA_016287065.1 Muribaculaceae bacterium | reverse complement strand
CATGAGTTCTTGTTGAGTTTGTTCTACCTCGCCTTGCTCACGCTCAATCTCTATGCTGTCGAGAGCAATGTGTTGACGGGCAGTAACATTTTTCTTTTCTTTCTTGGTTTCTTGTTTTTCTATGTCTAAAAGTGGAGATATTTCTGGTTGCTCGGTATTAACGACGGTGACTGTAGTCGTTTTGTTTTTTTTCTCTGCAATAATTGGTTGCGGAGTCGTGATGCTGACCTTTTGTGAAGTGCGCTGAAACAGAGGCGCAACCATTATAGCTATTGCAGCAACAGCTGCTGCAGCGAGCAATGCCCATACGGGACGAGCAATATTGTGCTTGGGCTTTTCCTCATGGATTGGCATACCTGCGTCGAAGTATGCAAACATCTCCCTATAACCCTCCCATTCTTCGGGAATTGAGGCAGAATTGGCAAAAAAGCTGCTCAACTCACGCTCTTGCTCAAGAGATGTCTCGCCTTGCATAAACAGCTCAAGCAATGATTCTATATGTGGGTTGTGATTCTTCATAGTTTATTTCGTTTCTTAATCTCATCAAGTAATTTAATACGTGCTCTTGATAGCAGGCTCCGTGCCGTACTATTCTCAATGCCAAGGCGACGCGCTATCTCATCGAAACTCCGACATTCCACTTGGCGCATGTGAAGCACTGCATATTGCGTGCTTGGCAACCGTTTGATAGTATCATTTAGCCATGCCACTTCTTGCGATGAGATGAGTGACTCGTCGGGACTGATAATCTGCGATGGCAAATCTTTGTGGTTCACCGACATGATTGGCACGCAATGCTCCTTGCGATGCAGAGATGCAACGTTGTTGCGAGCCATCACTGCCACGAGAGCATCTAGGGAACGGTAGCGGTCGAGGGTGTCGCGCATCTGCCACAATCGCAGTAGCACGTCTTGCGCCACATCATCGGCTTGCATTGCATCGGCACCACATGATAAACATGTAGCAACAGCCTTCTTGCGTAGCCCAGTCGCCAACTTTTCAAACTCTCGCTCATCCATTACACCATAAAGACGCAAAACAATGATTTTTGCGTCTGTAGTTAACCTTTTTTAAGGATGTGGAATGTCACCTTTGTGGATAGAGCTTATTGATTAGGTCGCGACGGTGCATTTTTTTGAGCGACTTTATTATGTCGGCCTTGTATTGCTTGTCATACCAGAAGAAATATTTGCGCTGGGCGAGTTTCTCTTCTTTGGTGTGGGCGGTGAATATGGGTTGCAAAGTGTAGGGATGTAGACCTGTGTAGAATGCTTCTGTGGCGACGGTCATGGGGGTGGGGGTGAAGTCCTGTATTTGTTCAAGGTGGAAATTCAGTTCCATGGTGAGCGCAGCGAGTTCGGCCATGTCCATCTCTTGGCATGCTGGATGTGAAGATATGAAATATGGTATAAGTTGCTGGTTGAGATGGTATTTGGCATTCACGCGGTCGAAGATGCGCTTGAACTGCACAAACTGTGAGAACGGCGGCTTGCGCATCACCTTAAGAACCTCGTCGCTGGTGTGCTCGGGAGCAACCTTGAGTCGGCCTGAGACGTGGAAGCGAATCAACTCCTCGTTGTACTGGGCATTGGCTTTGTCAATTTCGGGGTCGCCACATTTATGCATCGACAGGTCGTAACGCACTCCGCTGCCAATGAATGATTTCTTGACCAGTGGCAGAGAATCTACGCTATGGTAGATGTCGAGCAGTGGGCGGTGGTCATTGTTGAGATTGGGGCATGGCTTAGGATGCAGACACGATGGCCGGGTGCAGCGCTTGCAACGTTCCAGGTCATGGCCGTGCATGGCATACATGTTGGCGCTGGGCCCGCCCAGGTCGCTGATGTATCCTTTGAAATCTTCCATCTGTGTCACCTGCTTCACCTCGCGCATTATCGACTCCTTGCTTCGTGAGGCGATGAATTTTCCTTGATGGGCACTAATTGTGCAGAAGGCGCATCCTCCAAAACAGCCGCGGTGCAAGCACACCGAGTGGCGTATCATCTCGTAGGCAGGAATGCGCTTGCCACGGTAGCGAGGATGAGGAATACGGGTGTAAGGCAGGTCGAACGACGCATCCACCTGCTCTGTTGTCATGGGTGGATTCATGGGGTTGACTTTAATCGCCACGCCGCCAGTGGCCTGCCACAAGGTGTGACCGTGCCAGCGGTTGCTCTCTATCTCGATGTTGCGGAAGTTTTCAGCTTGGCAGCGTTTGCTCTCTTGGCATTGAGCAAAGGAATGAAGAACTATGTTTTCATCATCGTTTTCGGTAGGAACCTCACTTAAAGGACGGCGAACTACCGTCTGCGGGATGCTGGTCAAATCCTCTATTTTAGCACCACTGCTCAAGGCGCGGGCGATAGCGATAGTAGCGATCTCGCCCATGCCGTAGCACACCATGTCAACTGGAGCGGTGTCCATTATTGATGGCATGAGGCGGTCTTGCCAGTAGTCGTAGTGAGACAGGCGCCTGAGCGATGCCTCGATGCCGCCGGCAACCACAGGCACATCGGGGAACAGCTTTTTGAGAATTTCGCTATAGACAATGGTAGGGTAGTCGGGGCGGGCACCGGCACGCCCGTCAGGGGTGTAAGCGTCGTCACTGCGGCGACGGCGGTTGGCGGTGTAGTGGTTCACCATCGAGTCCATCGCTCCTGCCGAGACGCCAAAAAACAGGCGTGGCTTGCCCAGTTTCTTGAAGTCGCGCAAGTCGTCACGCCAGTTGGGTTGAGGCACGATGGCAACCTTGTAGCCGTGAGCCTCCAGCATGCGTCCAATGACAGCAGTGCCCATCGACGGATGGTCGATGTAGGCATCGCCGGTGAACAAGATGACATCGGCTTGCTCCCAACCCAGATGTTCCATCTCCTTGCGGGTAGTGGGCAACCATTGTCCCTTGATGCGGTGGTCGTTATGTCGCTTCTCTTGACTCATTTAAAACCTAAAATCAAAACCTAATGCCTAAAACCTAACGCCTAATCCCTCTCCTCAATCATCTTCTCAAGTTTCAGGATTTCGTCGCGATACTGGGCAGCTACAAGGAAATCCATATTCTTGGCAGCCTCGATCATCAGGGTCTTCAGGCGGTCGATGGCGGCTCGCATGTCGTTCTCGCTCATGTAGGCGACAACGGGGTCGGCGGCTACACCCGCACTGCTGTCAAATTCTTCGGTATAGCGCAGGGTTGGCGACTGTGGTGATGGCGGCAACTGCGCTTGCGAGGAATGGCGGCTTGGTGCCGTCGGGTGTCGCATGTCAGTGTCTTGACCGATGATGGCAGTGCGCGCTTTGATGATGGCAGTGGGAGTGATGCCGTGCTCTTCGTTGTAGCGCAACTGAAGTGTGCGGCGGCGGTCGGTCTCGTCGATGGTCTGTCGCATGGAATCGGTGATATTGTCGGCATACATGAT
>JAEEVB010000252.1 GCA_016287065.1 Muribaculaceae bacterium | reverse complement strand
GCCCGCCCAAAACTCGTGGTGGGCATCGTAGTCGACCAGATGCGCTGGGACTACATGCACTATTATCACGACCAGTTTGGCGCCGACGGCTTCAACCGCTTGCTCGGCGAGGGCTACAGTTGCAACAATTGCATCATCGACTATGTCCCCACCGTCACCGCCTGCGGCCATGCAAGCGTCTACACGGGCTCCACGCCCGCTTTCCACGGCATTGCCGGCAACAACTATTACATTCATGGCAAGCAAGTTTCGAGTGTGCAAGACGATGAAGCACTCACCGTGGGCTCGGCCACCTCTGCTGGCAAGCGCTCGCCTCGCAACCTGCTCGCCACCACCATTGGCGACGAACTGCGGCTCGCCACCCGCTTTGCCTCGCGCGTCTTTGGTGTTGCTATCAAGGACCGCGCCGCCATCTTGCCCGCTGGCCACTCGGCCAATGGTGCCTTCTGGTGCGACCGCAAGAGCGGCTGCTTTGTCACCAGCAATTATTATATGACCCAGTTGCCGCCTTATGTGCAGGCGTTCAACAGCCGCTATGCCGAGGTCATGAAAACCAATTTCAGCAACCAGCCCGAGGGTGTCACGCTCACCTTCGAACTTGCCACCGAGATTCTCAAGAACGAGCGGCTGGGCCAGATGGGCGCCACCGATATGCTCGCCATCAGCATCTCCAGCACCGATATGATTGCGCACACTTTCGGCACCCGCTCGCCCGAGACCGATGCCTCCTACATCCGTCTCGACCACGAACTCGCCAAGTTCTTCCGCACACTCGACGACACCGTGGGCAAGGGCAATTATCTGCTCTTCCTTACCGCCGACCATGGCGGCACCAACAATGCCATCTACTCGGCCGAGCACCACGTGCCCACCGGCGGTTGGATTTACTGGAACGATGAATTCAAGGCCGAGGCCAACAATCTGGCCATGCAGCGCTTTGGCGTGCCTTTCAACAAACTCATCAAGGACATCAACGGTTATAGCGTCTACCTTAACGACGAAGCCATCGACAGTGCCCGACTCGACCGCGAGGCAGTGAAGAAAGCCGCCATGGAGATCTTCTGCAAGAACGATTATGTCGACCGCGTCATCGACATCGAGAATATCCAGAACGAACCCGTGCCGCAGCCTCTCAAAGAGCGCATTATCAAGGGATTCCATCCCGAGCGAAGCGGCGAACTCTTCGTCGTGCTCAAGCCCGGACGCTATTCAGGCGATGCCCAGAAGCCCGGCTCCAATCACGGCACCTGGAGTACCGACGACAGCCACATACCCATGGTCTTCATGGGCTGGCATGTGCCACACGGCGAGACCGCAAGTCCCACAGGCATGACCGACATCGCCGCCACCATCTGCGCCATGCTCCACATCCAGATGCCCAGCGCCTGCATCGGCACCCCCGTCCCCGCCCTCACCAACCTCACCAACCTCACCGACCACCCCTAACCCTCTAGTGGGTAGTAAACAAGTAAAATGGTAAAGCAGTATAATAGTAGAGCAGGTGCAATGACGGTGCCTGCTCTGCTTGCTTTAAACTGATTGCAAATACGGTCAATGGAATTACCCCCATCGGGGCGGCAAAGAATAATTATGAATGATTTGCTCTTGGATTCTGATGGATTTCCCGCGAAGCGGCTCCAAATATCCGTGCAGTTTGTTATCGCCATTCTCTAAACACCTGTTTTCCCTTATCTTTGCCCGCACACGCGTTCATTGATAAGTCTTTACATAAATTCAGTTCAATAGAAATCAGTTGGGTTTAGTGATGATTATTAGGAATTTATTACCTCGGAGAGGTTGGGCGGGTCAAAGACCCGACTTTATGATTAAGACCATGCCAGAACTTCGCAGAGGTTCGCAGCTTGGTCCATATCGCCAGACATGAGATGTGCGTCAGAGACGAACTTCGTCTGCAGTACGAAAGCACACATTTGTGGTATGATGTGTGATTTTTAATATTGCTCAAAATCAGTTAATTAACCAAATTAAACTTATAAATTTCCATGATTTCCCATTTTTCCCATCTTTCCCAAAAGTTTCACCCTTCCCATCCATCCCCGAGAATTGTAGGGACAGGGCGTGCCCTGTCCGCCCCCCCCGGCTCCTCCGAGCAACCCAGCAACGATGAAAAAAACTGTACCTGCTTTGCGTGAGTCTAGTGCCGGCACAATCCGTCGGACGGTCGTGAGGCATCGCCTCACGAAAACCACAGCGTCAGCCGGCTTTGCGTGAGACCTCTGTCCCCGTCATTGTGCGAACATTGTAGCGTCCTTGCAACCTTTTGTTATTTTGTTCTTATGTCTAAAAAAATACCCGTCCCCACTTGTGTGAGAATCGTGCTGCAGGGCGCCCCAAATAGCCCTCGCAATCGATATTTCTGCAAAAATAAGGCATATTCCGAGTTTTTTCTGTAAATTTGTGCTGCTAAAAACTGAAAACTGACAACTGAAAACTGACAACTATACATACAACTATGAGCAAAGAAACCTATCAGCATCTTGAGAACCTGCGCGCACTCATGCAGCAGAACAATGTGGATGCCGTGGTTATTCCCGGCACCGACCCTCACCAGAGTGAATACCCCAGCGACCACTGGAAGTTCCGCGACTACATTTCGGGCTTTACCGGCAGCAGCGGCACGGCCGTCGTTACCCTCGACAAGGCCGCCCTGTGGACCGATTCACGCTATTTTCTGCAAGCTGCCGAACAACTGCAGGACAGCGGTTTCGACCTGGTGAAAGAAGGCATTGAAGGCGAACCCGACTTGCATCAGTGGCTGGCGCAGAATCTGGATGAGGATGCCGTGATAGCCATCAACGGTCGCTTGTTCTCGCTGCTCGAGGCCAACAGGCTCGAGGTGTTCTGCGGCGAAAACGGCTTTATGCTGGTCACCGACTTCTATCCCGAAGACCGCGTGTGGCCCGACCGCCCGGCACTGCCCTCGGCACCTGCCTTTGTGCACGATGTGGAGTATGCCGGCGAGGATGTCGACAGCAAAATGCAACGCGTGATGCAGGCCGTCAAGGCTGCTGGCGCCGACAGCCTGCTGGTCACCGCCCTCGACGAGATTGCGTGGCTCTTCAACCTACGTGGCAGCGATGTGGAGTTCACTCCCGTGGTCATCGCCTTTGCCTATATCTCGCTGCACGACCGTGTGCTCTTCATCGATGAAGACAAGATCACCAAGGAGGTGAAGCAGCACCTCAAGGACTGCGATGTGAAAATCAAGGACTACGACGATGTGGAGAAATTCCTCGAGCACCGCAAGGAGCGCGAGGTCATCATACTCGATCCCAACCGCGCGAGCGACACCCTGGGTCAGTCGCTGCTGTGCCAAAAGACCTATATGGCATCGCCTGTGGTTGCCATCAAGGCGGTGAAAAACGAGGTGCAGATCGAGGGCTTCCGCCTCTCG
>JAEEVB010000251.1 GCA_016287065.1 Muribaculaceae bacterium | reverse complement strand
CAAGCTTGTGTTCGTCGATAGGTTCAACAGCCTGTTCGGTCTCGTTATATAAAGTTGCTTTCATCGGAGTTGTGTTTATTTTGTTTGCAACTGCAAAGGTAGTGAATAATTTCATAATTGTCAATGTTGGCGACAAGATTTTTTATACCTGGGAACACATTTGTTCATACTGCAGAAAAAAGTGGTGCCGATAACATTTTTTTCAAGTGAAAATCATGCGGGAGTGGAATCTTATTATTAATTTTGTAGTCATAAAAGAGCGTGCAGCACGAGCACACCAGAGCAATCGAGTGTGCAAGGCTAGAGCCGCTCACGATACAACATTTTTGAACTAATTATTTACCGCACTAAAACTGCATGAAAACCATTAAATCGTTTCAAGACATCATTTCGCACCTTCAGAGTGTAGAAGAGAAAAAAACTGTGGCCGTAGTATGGGCCGAGGACGATGTGACTCGTAGCGCCGTGCTCAAGGGCCTTGAGGCTGGTATCATTACTGTAACATTTGTGGGCTGCCGCCAGGAGATTGAAGCCGATGAGCGCTTTGCTCAGTACAAGAGCCAGTTCACCATTATCGACGCTGCCGATCGCGACGATGCTGCCGCCAAGGCTGTGACTGAGGTGCGTGAAGACCGTGCCAATGTGCTGATGAAGGGCTTGCTCAACACCGACAACCTGCTGCGTGCCGTGCTTAACAAGGAGACGGGCATACTGCCCAAGGGCAATGTGCTCACCCATGTAACGGTAGCCGAGATTCCTGAACTGCAGCGCCTGCTGCTCTTCACCGATGCCGCCGTGCTGCCCAATCCTACTGTTGAACAACGTATCGAACAAGTGAAGTATGTGACCAAGATTGCTCACGCGCTTCATATCGAGGAGCCCAAGATTTCGCTCATCCACTGCAGCGAGAAGGTCGACGAGCGTCACTTCCCCTGCACCGCCGACTATGTGCAGATCAAGGAGAAAGCCGCTCAAGGCGAGTTTGGCAAGTGTGTGGTTGACGGTCCGCTCGACCTGAAGACCTCGCTTTGCTACGAGAGTATGCACCACAAGGGTATTAATTCGCCCATCAATGGTGAGGCCGACGCTCTGCTGTTCCCCGAGATCGAGAGCGGCAACGTGTTCTACAAGACCATCACTTTGTTGTGCAAGGCACAGACCGCCGGACTGCTCCAGGGCGCCAAGGTTCCCGTTGTGCTGCCAAGCCGTGGCGACACCATCGAGTCGAAGTTCTATAGCCTTGCAGTAGCTTCAACCATTTGATTTAGCATCACGAAAATATAAATAACACATTAAATTATACAGAATAACTATGCGTATACTTGTTATCAATCCTGGATCAACATCAACCAAGTTTGCCGTCTATGAAGGCGAAACCCCATTGCTGCTCCGTTCCATTCGTCACAAACCCGAAGAACTGGCACCTTACAAAACCATCTTGGACCAGTTTGACTTCCGTTACAATCTGGTGATGAATGAGATCAAGGTCACCAATGTTGACTTCAACTTCAAGGCCGTCATTGGCCGTGGTGGTCTGGGAAAAGCCGTTCCTGGCGGTGTGTATGAGGTGAATGAGCAGATGCTCGAGGACACTCGTAACGCTACCCGTGAACACGCTTGCAACCTGGGTTGCCTTATTGCCGACAAGATTGCCAAGCAAATTCCTGGTTGCCGCTGCTTTATCGCCGACCCCGTTGTGGTTGACGAACTGAACGACTATGCTCGCATTTGCGGTGTTCCCATGATTGAGCGTCGCAGCATTTGGCATCCTCTTAACCAGCGTGCCATTGCTCGCCGTTTCGCTCGCGAGATTGGCAAGAAATATGAGGAAATGAACCTGATCATTTGCCACTTGGGTGGTGGCATCTCGGTAGCTGCTCACGAAAAGGGTGTGGCTGTTGATGCCAACAATGCACTCGATGGCGAGGGCCCGTTCACTCCCGAGCGTGCCGGCACAGTGCCTGCAGCCGACTTGGTTCGCCTGTGCTTCAGCGGCAAATATACTCAGGAAGAAATCCTCAAGTTCATCACTGGCAAGGGTGGTTTGAATGCTTTGCTGGGTACGACCGACCTTATCGAGATTCAAGAGCGCATCCAGAATGGTGACGAACGCGCTAAACTCGTTCTCGATGCCATGATTTATCATGTGGCTAAGCAGATTGCCTCAGAGAGTGCTGTGCTCTGCGGCAAGATCGACGCTATCCTGCTCACAGGCGGTATGGCTCACTCTGAGTATCTCATTGCCGAGCTCCGCAAGCGCATCGACTTCCTGGCACCCACTTATTGCTTCCCGGGCGAAGACGAGATGGGCGCTCTGGCCGGCAATGCCTATGCAGTGCTGCGTGGCCAGCGTGAGGCTAAGGAATACAAGTAATTGACACATTTCATTCAATTCATAGCTTACCTTGACCCTGTGTGAAGTCTAAATTCACGCAGGGTCAAAGTTTTATAGATTTAAGATTCCTTTTCTCCAAAAAATGATGTAAATTTGTATTCTTGTTTCACTTGAATTTTGAATTGCAATGATCGATATTAATCAAGGCATCATCAAGACCGTGCGTTCGCTCGCTGTCAAGAAATATCGCGACGACGAGGGCCTGTTTACCGCCGAAGGCACCAAGTGTGTGCGCGACACCTGGGACGCGTTCCAGTGCCGCTGGCTCATTTGTACCCGTGCCTGGCACGACCGGCTCGCCACCGCCGCCATGCACCCCAAGATTGTACTTGCCAACAACCAGCAAATGGCGCGCATGTCGCAGTTCTCCAATCCCAGCGATGTGATTGCCGTCTACGAAATGCCGCAATATGAAATTGACGAGCAGGAGGTAAACAACAGCCTCAGCATTGTGCTCGACAACATTCAGGACCCAGGCAATTTGGGCACTATCATGCGCATTGCCGACTGGTATGACATTCGCAACATCTTTGCCAGCATAGGCACCGTGGATGTGTTCAACCACAAGGTGGTGCAGGCCACGATGGGCGCCATCTCCAGGGTCAAGGTGCATTATGTTGACCTCGAGGCGCTGCTCGACGACTTCAGCGACTTGCCAGCTTGCGGCACCTTTCTCGACGGTGAGAACATCTATGCAGCCCAGTTGCCCGACAAGGGTTTCATCATCTTTGGCAACGAGGGGCAGGGCATAGGTGCCAAGGTGGCAGCCAAGGTCAACCAGCGTCTGCTCATCCCAGCCGCACCGCGCAAGGGCGGCAAGAGCGAGTCGCTCAATGTGGGTGTGGCGGCAGCCATCACTGTGAGCGAATTTAAACGCAATGTTTTGAAAAAATAAATACTTGAATATATGGCAAAGCAAGTGAAGACCATGTTCTACTGCAAGAACTGCGGTGCCGAGTCGCCCAAATGGGTGGGCAAGTGTCCGGCTTGCGGTGAGTGGAACACCTATATCGAGGAGCCCGTCGCCCCCAAGTCGGCCAAAGGCTCGCTGCTGGGTGATGTTGCACACCGCGAAGCCGTGAAGCCTG
>JAEEVB010000250.1 GCA_016287065.1 Muribaculaceae bacterium | reverse complement strand
CCACACACTTCCCATCCGGGCAGATTGGCCGTGCGGCATGTACCGCCCAACACCGCCATGCGCATACCCTCGACAATGTCTTCGTAGTAGCGTGTGTCGATGGTCGTGCGATGCTTCTCCTTGAATTTCTTGAGGATGCCAACACCTATGATGCTCTTCACCACATGGGGGGCATAATAGTAACCGCGATTGGCGATAGTGGCGCACAGGTTGGCAATCTGCAACGGGGTGGCAAGGATTTCGCCCTGACCAATCGCAATCGAGATCACGCTCTGCGCCGTCCACTTGCCCTCGCCCAGCATCTTGTTGTAGTATTTGGTGTTGGGGATGAAGCCGCGGCTCTCGCCAGGCAAGTCAATGCCCAGTTTGTAGCCGTAACCCTGGCTCACCATGTGGTTCTTCCACACCTCAAAGGCCTTGGGCACACTGCCATACTTCGACTTCATGTCGACCATGCGCTTGAATCCCCAGCAGAAGTAGGCATTACACGAAGTCTGCAACGCGGGTTTCAGCGCAATAGGCGAACCATGACCGTGGCAGCCCACGCGCAAGCCGGCATTGATGTAGCCTCGATGGCAGGGGAACGCCGTGGTCAGGTCCACAATGCCCTCTTGCCTGAAGATGAGGCCTTGCGTGGGTTTGAAGGTGGAACCCGGTGGATAAGCAGCCATGATAGAGCGGTCGAACAGGGGCTTGTACTTATTGTTCACCAGCTTAGCGTAGTTCTTGCCGCGTTCTTTGCCCACCAGCAGTGCAGGGTCGTAACCGGGACTCGACACCAGTGCCAGCACCTCACCCGTACTCGGGTCGATGGCCACCACAGCACCAATCTTGTTTTGCATGAGCCGCTCGCCATACTCCTGCAGGTCGATGTCGATGCTCAGCTTCAGGTCATTTCCGGCTTCAGCCGTCACATCTTCGGCTCCGTCCTTGTACTTGCCCTTGATTTTACCCACCGCATCGCGAATGAGTATCTCACGCCCCTTCTTGCCACGCAGGAATTTCTCGTAGCTCTTTTCGACGCCCAGGTCACCGGTGTAGTCGCCCGGGTTATAGTATTTGTCGTTCTCTATATCCTTGGCGTTTACTTCCCTGATGTCGCCCAGCACATTGGCTGCAGCTGCATAGTTGTACTCTCGCACAATCTTCTTCACAATGTAGAAGCCTGGGAATCGATATAGCTTCTCCTGAATGCGCCCATAGTCCTGTGTCGACAGGTGCTGTATCACAATCTGCTCGATATAGGGCGAGTAATTAGGATTCTTGTTGCGGTCGGTTATATCGGCAAGTCGTTTTTCGAAGTCGGCACGCGGTATCTGTAACGTGTTGCAGAAGTCGGCAGTGTCAAAGGGTTCCACATCCTTGTGTATCATCACCAGGTCGTAGGCAGGCTGGTTAAACACCAGCAGTTTGCCATTGCGGTCATATATGAGTCCGCGCGACGGATATATCGTCTTGTTCACAAAGGCATTGCTGTCGGCACTCTCCTTGTATTTGCTGTCGCTGAGCTGCAGTTCCACGAGCCTGAAAAGATAGATGGCGACTATCAACACAATGAAGCCGCCTATCACATATTTTCGTTTCTCGAGATTATAGTCTTTTCTCACGACGGGTGCTCATTAAACTGTCGATGCCAAACAATAACAAAACCGTCAGTGCAGCGCTGCACAGGGCACGTAGCGCAGTCAGTCCTACATTGCTGAATGTGAAGGACTGTATCATAAAGATGAGGATGCTGAATATAAGCACCATCGTGATCATATATTTCAGATATACACCTGTTCCCAGCGACGCTATCGACGGGATGGGGTTGCTGATGTCGTCGTCACGGCCCACATAGGCGTTGAACACATGGCCACGGGTAGCACTCATCAGTGTGCATGCCAAGGCATTCATGCCATGCGTGTTGTTGAAGATGTCGACCACCAGTCCCAGCAGGAACGAGAGCGTGTAAAGCCAGTTCTTAGAGAGGTTGATAGGGAGCCTGATGATGAAGTAGATGAAAATGAGGGGTGTTGCAAGGTCAAAGAGCAGTATCTTGCTACAAATAATCTGCAACAGCACCATCACGATGAAAAGCAGGGTGAAATGAACTATATTCTTCGTCATTGCCTCATTCTCCTTTCTTCGTGTTTGGGGTCTTCTCGTCTTTCGATTCGACCAACTTCAGTTCCACTTTCATCTTGTTCTTGATGGCACGCACTGTGCTCAACTGCATGAAGTTGGTGGCTAATCTCACTTTAAGCGACACAAAGTTGTCGCTCAATTCCTTCGACACGCTCTCCACGGTGCCCACAATGATCCCCTCAGGGAACACGGCCGAGTAACCACTCGTGATAATTGTGTCGCCTCGGTGGTATTTGCCTTGTTTCGGCAATTCTTGCAGTATGGCAAACTCTGGATCTTTACCATCCCACACCATGCTGCCAAAAAAGTCGTTACGTTTCACTTTGCACGACAGCTTCATGTGCGGATTCAGCAATGAGATAACGCGTGCCGAGTGCTCGCCCACCACATTCACCATGCCCACCACACCGTTGTGGTCTACTACACCCATCTCGGGTTCGATACCATCGGCCTTACCGCGATTGATGGTAATATAGTTATAAGGCTGCGACACACTGTTGCTGATCACATGCGCCAATACATAGTCGAACTGCGCCACTACCGGCTGAACTTTTGTTGTATCGGGCAATTGCATTTTCACGTTAGCAAGCTGGCTCTTCAGGTTCACCATCTCCATCTCGAGAGCGGCGTTGCGCTGCTGCAGCTCTTCATTGATGTCTTTCAAGTTGAAGTAGGATGTTACGGTGCTGTAACCTTCGAGCACTGTCGATGCCACCGAATTGGCCGATGTCAGATAAACGCTCTGCTGATAAGGGTTATTCCTAAAAAGCAGCACGCAGCTTGTTATCACATAAAACATGAAAACAAACCACGATACGTGCTTGATAAAGAAATTCAGCAGATTGTTCATCCTTTAAACTCCTGTTGTTTAACGACCTTGTTGTGCCACCTCACTGCACAGGCAATTGCCCACGCCTGGTTATCATGGGCTCACCTGTTGCTCATCACAATGCACGTGGGGCGAAAACTGCAACGATTAACGCTTCAAGAACTTGAAGTGCTTGATGTTCTTCAGAGCCACACCGGTTCCCTTGGCAACAGCGTGCAAAGGATCGTCGGCAATGTGGAAGTCGATACCAATCTTGTTGGTCAAGCGTTTGTCAAGACCACGCAGCAGGGCACCGCCACCAGCCAGATACACACCGTTCTTCACAATGTCGGCATAGAGTTCGGGAGGAGTTTGCTCCAGAGCGCTCAGCACAGCGGCCTCGATCTTCGAAATCGACTTCTCGATGCAGTGGCAAATCTCCTGATACGACACGGGCACCTCCATAGGCAGAGCAGTCATTTGGTTCGGGCCATGAACAATATAGTCTTCGGGAGGATTGTCAAGTTCTGTCAATGCCGAGCCTACGT
>JAEEVB010000249.1 GCA_016287065.1 Muribaculaceae bacterium | reverse complement strand
CATGTGGCCCATGTGAAGCACACCCGTCACATTGGGCGGCGGAATGACGATGGTGTAGGGTTCGCGTTCGTCGGGCGTGGACTTGAACAGGTCATGTTCCTCCCAGTATTTGTACCATTTGTCTTCAACCGCCTTAGGGTCGTACTTTGTTGCTAAAGTATTCATAATAAATTATATATGTATTTATTAGTTTGTTTCGTAAATATGATGCTGACTGTTTTACACGAGTTTGAGCACAATCTGCTTCACCGTTTCGCCCAGTTGCTGGGCCTCGTCCATGGTGTGCGCTTCGCTGTAGATGCGTATGATGGGTTCGGTGTTGCTCTTGCGCAGGTGCACCCAGCCGTCGGCAAAGTCAATCTTCACGCCGTCAATGGTGGTTAGGTTCTCGCCAGCATAATGCTGCTTCACTGCCTCGAGAATGGCATCCACATCCATCTCAGGTTTCAGTTCCAGCTTGGTCTTGGCTATGCTGTATTGCGGATAGGTCTTCTTGAGTTCGCTCACCTTCATGCCGCTCTTGGCAAGTAGCGTGAGGAAGAGTGCCACACCCACCAGCGCGTCGCGGCCATAGTGCAAGGCGGGATAAATCACGCCGCCATTGCCCTCGCCGCCTATCACAGCACCTGTGCGGCGCATCTCGGTGGTCACATTCACTTCGCCCACAGCGGCGGCAGTGTATTGGCATCCGTGCTTCACCGTAACATCACGCAGCGCGCGCGACGACGACAGGTTGCTCACCGTCGAGCCTGGAGTGTGCTGCAGCACATAGTCGGCAACTGCTACAAGCGTGTATTCTTCAACGAAGAATTCGCCGTTCTCCATGATGATGGCCAGGCGGTCAACATCGGGGTCAACCACAAATGCCACATCGGCTTCGCCGCGTTTCATGTAGTCGCTCACGGCGGTGAGGTTTTCGGGAATGGGTTCGGGCGTGTGACCGAAGTTGCCCGTGGGGTCGCAGAAGAGTTTCACCACATTTTTCACGCCCAGCGCCTCAAGCATCTTGGGAATGGCTATGCCGCCCACCGAGTTCACTGCATCTACGGCCACGGTAAAGTTGGCCTTGCTGATGGCATCTACATCCACCAGTTCCAGCGCCTTCACGGCTTCAATGTGGCGACGTAGGCAGGTGTAGTTCTTCTGTTCGCGTCCCAGACGGTCCACATCGGCATATTCAAAGTCTTCGGCCTCGGCAATGCGCAGCACTTCTTTGCCTTGCTCATCGGTAAGAAATTCTCCCTTGTCGTTGAGCAGTTTCAAGGCATTCCACTGCTTGGGGTTGTGCGAAGCGGTGATGATGATGCCGCCGCAGGCATGCTCCCAGGTAACGGCCAGTTCGGTGGTTGGGGTAGTGGCGAGACCTATGTTCACCACATCAAAACCCATGCCCATGAGGGTTCCGGTAACGAGTTCGAGCACCATGCGGCCCGAGAGTCGTGCATCGCGTCCCACAACAATCACATTGCTTGTGTTAGTGGTGTTGCGCCTGATAAAGGTGGCATAGGCACTGGTAAACTTCACCACATCCAGTGGCGTGAGTCCGTCACCAGCAGGGCCGCCTATGGTGCCGCGAATGCCCGATATTGATTTTATTAATGACATAATTTTGCTATAGTTAGTTGTTGTTTTGATAAATGCTTACTTAAATTTTGCTGTGGAAATAGCGCACATGATACACAAACGGAGTCACATAGCTGATTTCGTTGGCAAGGCCAAACTGACTCTTGATCACCAGGTTCACCTCGCAGTTCACGCCCAGCAGGCCCAGTGGCAACTGCAGTCCATAGCCCCATTGCGCTGAAGCGGGCAGCGAAAAGTCGTTATACTTCAAGTAGCAAGGCTCCAGACTCATGTCGTCGGCATTGCCCTGTCCAATCCACGCTTTCTCTTGGGTGTACCAGTAGGTGAGGTTGAAGCGGGTGTAACGGAAATAGATGGTTTCCGAAGTCTTGGCGCGGTCGTTCTTGCGGTCTCCGGGCTTAATAACTTGCATATACACATTACCGTCGGGGTCAATGCGGTAGAAGGGGGCATCAGCACCGGTCTGGAACACGGTGTCCTTTGGAATCTCGTTGATTACCTCAAAGCTGGCGAGGTAAGCGTTGCAGGCGCGGCGTTCGTCTTCAAGTTGCTCGGCATAGCTCTTGCTGTCACTGCACGAGCTGAGTGAGGCTACCACTAACATCAGGGCTGCGGCTGCAAGCCATTTCATTGAATTTGTCATATTGCTGTTATTGATTTGTTTCTGTTTGTTCGTTATCAAGTTGGCTCAAAATCGAGAAAAACACAGTGAGCGCTTCTTCCATCGAACCATAGAAGTCGCCCCCTGCTGCATTGCGGTGTCCACCTCCGTTAAAGTGGCGCTGGCATATCTCGTTCACCGAGTATTCGCCTTGTGAGCGGCACGACACCTTGATGCACTCGGCATCTTCGCGCATGAATATCACACGGTTCACCTCGGGAATGGCGAGCGGCTTGTTCACCAGGCCCTCGGTGTCGCCCTTGCGGTAGTGGAACCGTGCCAGTTCATCCTTGGTGAGCGTGATGAGTGCCATGCCTTTGTCGGCAAAAATCTGCATCTTCTCGCTCAGCGCATAGCCTTGCAGACGCACGCTGTCGGCACTGAAGGTGTTCATCGCAAGTTTGTACAGTTGCTCCTTGTCAATGCCATAACTCATCAGGTTGGCTACGATTTCATAGAGTTCGGGATTGCTCGAACTATAGGTGAAATTGCCCGTGTCGGTCATGATGCCCACATAGATGCACTCGGCTGCAATTCGGTCGATATATCGGCCAAAGCCCGATTCGCACAGGAATCGATACACCAGTTCGCAGGTCGACGAGGCCTCGGGAAACGACAGCATTTGGGCAAATGCCGTGGAATTTGGGTCGAGGTGATGGTCGATGAGTACACGCGGTGCCTGCGATTCGGCGATAAGTGCCCCCAGTTTGTCGATGCGCGACATGGAGTTGAAGTCAAGGCAAAATATGAGCTGAGCTTCGCCCACAATGCGCTTGGCACGAGGCTCGGCCTTGGAGTAGACTGTTACATCGCGCATCATGGGCAGGAAATGCAGTGTGCGCGGCACCATGTCGGGGACCACTACACTGGCGTTCTTGCCCAGCTTGCGCAACACATGGCACAAGGCTAACGACGAGCCAATGGCGTCGCCGTCGGGCGACTTGTGGCAGGTGATAATAATGTTGTCGGCCCGCTCAATGAGCCAGTGTATGCGATTTAATATGTCGGGGTCAAATATCGTGTGAATCATCGCTACGAAAATTGTTGCAAAGGTAGTGCAAAACTACGGGTACTGCAACCCTTTAGTGTAACCAAACAACAAAGATACAATTAAATTTTGCAAACTTTGGAGATTTCTATCGTTATTTTTGTATTTTTGTGCCTTAATAACCTAAAATCCGCAGATAATTTTTCAATGGTCTAATTTTGCCGTCATTTGAGACATGCCTGTCTGTTTTTTTTGCCATACAAGCGCGTAATCCGACGGGACATGAACTAGTTCCCCCTTACCCCGTAAGGTCGAGAGGCTTAGACCAA
>JAEEVB010000014.1 GCA_016287065.1 Muribaculaceae bacterium | reverse complement strand
CTCTTCCATGTAGTCCTGAGCCTTCTTGATGTTCTCGGGGGTTGACTTGCCGTTGAGGACATCGGCAATGGCTACCTTACCGAGCATGATGGCCTTGTCGACGTAGCTGAGGAGGTCGGCCTGGCTGCCGTCTTTAGCAACAGCACTCATGTTGACCACCTTGAAACTGCCATCGTCGAGCTTGCCATTGAAGGTGACGTGGATTTCGGTAGCGTTCTCCTCGTCGGTGTCGGGCTTAGCATAGTACTTGCTGAGCACCTCGACGAAGTTCTCGTACTGGACGTTGCGTACCTTGTAGGTGCCGCTGGTGAGGTTGTCTTCTTCAACATCCTCGACATCGAAGCCCCACTGGAAGTACTCGTTGGTGAGGTCGAAGGCGCCCTCGGCAGCATAGTCGAAGGTGCCATCGGTGGGATGAGCACTGAGGTAGTAGGTTGTGCCTGGGTTGATCTTGTCGATGTTGGCAAGGATGTAGGCGCGCAGGGTGTTGTCGGTGCCTGCATGGTCATCGAGATAGTCTCTTACTTTTTGCTTTGCAAATTCCCAAGCGGCAGCCTCGGTTTCGGCTGTGATTGCATGATGGCGATACATTTGCGTAATCACTTCCTCGGGAATGTGGGGGAAAGTGGCATATGCATAAACGGCATCTTCTTTGCCGGGAACAGGCTTGATGCACATGAATGCGGCTTTCTTGATTTCGGTCTCAAGATACTCTTGAGCAATTGCGATGTTCTCGGGGCTGGCGGGATTCACACCATTGCCTTGGGTGAGCACATCGTAGATGGCCATCTTGCCAATGAGGATGGCTTTCTCGAGATAGTTGTAGATGTCGATGTCGGTGCCGTTGTAGGTTCCGCCGAGGTTGACGATCTTCTGTCCGCCGTTGGCCTCGCCGTCGAATGTGATGCGGATGTCGCTTGCATTGTCCTCGGTTGCATCGGGCTTGGCATGATATCGGCCAGTGATTTGCACATAGCCGTTATCGCCTTTACCGATGTTGTGGATCTTGTAGGTACCGTCTTTGACGTTGTCGTTGTTCACCTTGGGGGTGAGCTTCCACCACGAGCGATTGAGGCTGCTGGTCACGGCACCGTCGGTGTCGATGTAGCCAAACGAGCCGTCTTCGTCGGCAGTGAGCATATAGGTGTGACCCTCCTTGATGTTCTTGAGGTTGTTACGGATCTTAGAAGCCAGGGCAGCATTGGTGCCACCAACGCCACTGTGTTCGTCGAGATAACGATAGACAATGTCGATGCACCAGTCCCACATGGTGTTGCCACCAGTGATTTGGGACACATAGGTGCCGTCGGGATTCTTCTTGGCACGCCATACAGCCACGACGTCTTCGGGAATTGTGGGGAGGACGGCGACAGCATGATAGGTGTCGGCTTGACCGTCGACGGGCATCATGCGCATGAATCCGTACTGCTGAGCAAGCTCGTGCATGCGGGCAATGGCTCGCTGGACATTCTCCTCGGATGAGGTGCTGAGCTCACGGCGGAGTTCAATCTCGCCCAAAGTGAGCGCTTTGGTCAAGTAGTCGTAGACCTCGACTGAACCACCATCGTAGGTGGATGCGAGTGAGTTCACTTTGTAGGTGCCGTCGCTAAGTTTCTTCTCGATGCCAACAGTGATGTAGCTGGCCTCATTCTGAGAAGTGACGCGCTCGGCATCGTACTTGCCGGTTTACTCGACATAGGTGGATTTACCGACATTCTGAATGCGATAGACGCCCGATTGCGGAGCCTGAGCCGAGACAGCAAATCCCAGCATGGCCACGATGAGGGCGAACGCAAGTGTTACAGTTCTTCTCATTTAAATGAAATTTTAGTTAATTATTGGTTTTAAAAAATTAGTTGTCAGTAAAATAATGATTATTCATCAGCTGTGCATCATAGTAAAATCCTGTACTCCTTTTCTATATAGATGAAGGGGTTCTTGTACCTGATGCTTATTAAAAGGCAAAATTAGATAAAATATTGATATGGTTACACATTATTTATAAATAAAGTGCTTGGTTTTTCAGTTTTTTTAACAATTGGGTATTTTCTTATGAAAAATGGTGGGGGCGATAAAGCCTGGTGGTTATAAAAAAAGTAGTGCGCCGGGGTCCCAGCGCACTACGAGAAATTCCATTGTTGATAATTCTTTCCCCAGACTTATTCTGCTACTACTTGGAATGGAATTTCTACCTGTACTTCCTTGTGCAGATTGATGGTGGCTGTGTAGTTGCCCACCTCTTTGACGGCACTCTTGATGTTGATGATCTTGCGGTCGATGTTGTGACCGAGTTTCTCGAGTGCTTCTGCAATCTGGATAGCGTTGACCGAGCCGAAGATAGTGCCTGTAGAGCTGGTCTTGGCACCGATGGTGAGGCTTACGCCCTCGAGCGAAGCAGCGATGGCTTCGGCGTCGGCTTTGATCTTAGCGAGTTTGTGAGCGCGCTGACGTTGGTTCTCGGCGAGCACCTTGAGAGCGGAGCTGGTAGCGAGGATGGCCTTTCCCTGCGGGATGAGGTAGTTGCGCGCGTAACCGTTCTTAACTTCAACAACGTCGTCCTTGTATCCAAGGTTGTTAACGTTTTCTTTCAATATGATTTTCATAAGATGTATTCCTCCAAAAATTTAAATTATTTCATCAAATCGGTAACGTAGGGGAGCATGGCCAGGTGGCGAGCACGCTTGACAGCCTTAGCAACACGGCGCTGGAACTTGAGAGAAGTACCGGTGATGCGACGAGGCAGAATCTTGCCTTGTTCGTTCAAGAATTTCTTGAGGAATTCGGGGTCCTTATAGTCGATATACTTGATGCCGCTGCGTTTGAAACGGCAATATTTCTTCTTTTTGGTGTCGACTGACAGCGGAGTGAGATAGCGAATTTCAGATTGAGTCTGTGGCATAATAAAATCCTCCTAATAATTAATCGTTATTGTTTTCAACTACTTCTTCAACAACCTCTTGAGTCTCGGCAACAGGAGCTTCTTCTACAACGGGAGCTTCTTCGGCCTTAGGAGCGTTCTTCTTGAGGCTTCTTCTCTTGATAGCGTATTCCTCAGCAAACTTGTCGAGGTGGAAGGTGAGGAATCGGAGGACTTTCTCGTCGCGGCGGAAAGCAGTTTCGAGAATTTTCACGATTGTGGGTTCGGCATCGAATTCAATGAGTGTGTAGAATCCGGTGGACTTCTTCTGGATGGGGTAAGCGAGCTTGCGCAGTCCCCAGTTCTCTTCATTGACGATGGCAGCACCGTTGTCGGTGAGCACGCCTTTGAATTTTTCTACCGCTTCCTTCATCTGAGGTTCAGACAAAACGGGAGTTAAAATGAAAACGGTTTCGTAGTGATTCATAAAAAATTAAGTTAAATAAAAAGTTAATAATAGCGCTTTTTTTTGCGAAAAGCGGTGCAAAGTTAGTGACTATTTGCGAATTGTGCAAGTTTTGGCGCTATTTTTCGGCAAGAATCTCGTTGATTTTAGCGAGAATGGTGTCATAATCCTGCAAACCGACAGTGGCCAAGGGGTTTCCTGTCATAGGGCAGTAGATGATAAAAGGGATGGAGCGTATGCCGAGTCCCATGGCTAACTCTTTGTTTTCGTCGAGGTTAATGCTGTAGAAGTCGACCTTGCCGCTGAATTCCTGAGCCAGCTGCTCGATGATGGGGGTCATCTTGCGGCAGGGCCCGCACCAGGCAGCATTGAAATCGACGACTGCAGGCCGCTGTCCCTTGAAGACCCATTCGGGGTTGTTGGTGTCGACAATGAGCTGGTTGAACTGTTGCGCGTCGATTTCTATGATTTTGCCGGTGGCGTCATTGTTGTTGACGGTGTTTGCAGTGTTGGCAATGTCTTGTGCGCTCGTGGCAAGTGCTGCGACGAGTGCCAGGAGCATGAAAGTGATTTTTTTCATTTAACTAAATATTATGTTGTTATTGATGTTGTTTACGCAGTAGATCGTTGACCGTCTTGACGGGGTTGAAGGTAGCGGCTGGCACTTCGACAAAGGCTGTGTTCCAGTCGCTCATGGAGCCGTTCCAGAGGCCTGGCAACTCGAGGGCCTTGATTTCTACGCCACCGGTCGACTTGTTGCTGATGAGTCCGGTTTCGGGGTCGACGTAGTCCTTGAGGTTGAAGCGGTTGCCCTTGTAGTCGTGCAGGTAACATACGAGGTCGACGGGGTTGAAGTGTGTGCCACCTTGCATGATGTTGACGTCGTGCTGGTTGCTGCTGTCGATTTGTGCTGCCTCGAGAATCTGTGGAGAGCAGCTGCCATCGGGGTTGTAGGCAAGGTATGGCCCACCGCCGGGCTCGCCTTCGTTCTTGACCATGCCGCATACTCTGATGGGGCGGTTGAACTTCTTGAACAGGTATTCGGCGAGTTGCTTTTCGTCCATCTGGGCAGTTGCGTCGCAGTGCGTGCAAAGTGCCGACTCGAGGAACTGAAGCATTGCGGCAAGCTGCTTGGGAGTCGGGTTGCCTTGCTCGAGGGTGTTGAGGTAGCCGGCAATGCGTTGCTGGAGCATGAGCAGGTAGCCACCGAGCGCTTTCTTGTAGCGAACGGTCTCGGCGCGCAGTTTAGAAGGCACAACGTTGTCGATGTTCTTGATGAAGACTACTTGCGCATCGATATCGTTCAGGTTCTCGATGAGTGCTCCGTGGCCTGCTGGGCGGAAGAGCAACTGGCCGTTGGCATCGCGGTAAAGGGTGTTGTCGAGGTTGACTGCGATAGTGTCGGTCTTCTCGAGCTGTTCGCTCATGGATACGTGGAATTTCACTCCCCACACTTTTTCGAGTTTTGGGGCTTGCTGGTCGATGAGTTTCTTGAATGCAGCGCGATGCTCGGGCGAAACGGTGAAGTGGATGTTGACGTTCCGGTGGTTGTCGGCAGCGTATTGAGCCCCTTCCTCGAGATGCTCCTCGAGCGGAGTGTGGGTGGTCTTGGCCACGGCCTTGTGGAACTTGAGGAGTGCCTTGGGCATGGCTCCATAGTTGAGTCCGTCGGGCTGCAAGAGGGCTTTTGCCACATCTACATACCTGCCGTCATCGATGAGTTGGTGTATCGACATTCCATAGAGTGAGTTGCAAGCTGTGTTAAGCGGTTCGATGAAGGCGAAATTGTCGATTTCGGCAAAGAACTGTTTTTCGAAGTCGGTTTCGGGTGCGGGTTTGTTTTCGGTGATGAAGGCGAAAAGATTCTTAAACATGCGACTGGCTGCGCCTGATGCGGGAACGAACTTCAGGATGCTGCCGCCAGAGTTCTGGAATTTGCGCCATCGCTCGATGCACTGGGTGAAGTCTTTGCTGGATAATACTTTGATGCCGTTGCCAGAGGTGGCGGCACACTCAATTTTCAGGAAAGGGAAGCCCGTCTGGAAGCGTTTGATCTGTTGCTCAATGGTGGCTTCGGAAATGCCTTTCTTTTCAAGCAGTTTTTTATCTTCGGTATTAAGCATAATATGTGTGATTTTTAAAAAATTCTTAAGAAATTGAATGATGTTGCTGATTAGTTTGTAAAGTTAGTGATAATAATTTAATTTTGATGATTATTTTAGAAAAATTAGATTTCAAATGATGAATCAATCCTATTTCACTCCCGATGAAAAGGTGCATGTTGTTCAGATGATTAGCCTGCTGGTTAGGAGTTTAGGCGAGCAATTGACGGCTCGCGACATTAATCAGGTTCACAGTATCATTAAAGGAGCCGTGGCACATGGTCATTATTGCCGCGACAAATATGGACTGAATCCTGTGGTGAGGTTTTTGCGCACCGCTGTGGCTGTTACCGAGAACATTGCTCCCGATCGCAGTATGGTGATTGCCACAATGCTGTTTAACCTGGCCCGAAGCAGATATGTTGGCCTGGAGGAGTTGCGCGCAAAATTTGACGACGACATTGCCAAGCTAGTGCATGGCCTGATAAATGTGTCGGAACTCTACCGCAAGCAGGCGGCAGTTGAAGATGACAATTTTCACAAACTGCTGTTATCGTTTGCCGAGGATATCAGGGTTGTGATCATCATGATTGTTGACCGCCTCTCGCTCATGCGTGTGGTTGACGCTCGAACCGACGAGAAATTTGTTCGTGAAATCTCGACGGAGTCGCGTTATCTGTATGCTCCGCTGGCTCATAAATTGGGGTTGTATGGGGTTAAATCGGAACTTGAGGATTTATCGCTCAAATACTTGAACAATAAGGTATATAGTCAAATTGCGCGCAAGCTCAATGAAACCAAGGTCGTGCGTGATAACTATATTGCCGATTTTATGAAACCCATCAAGGCTGAATTGGACAAGGCGGGGCTGAAATATGAGATTAAGGGGCGCACGAAATCTATCAACAGCATCTGGAACAAGATGGTGAAAAAGGGGGTGGACCTGAAGGGCATGTACGACCTTTTTGCTATTCGCATCATCCTCGACACCACACCCGAAGAAGAGAAGAAAGCGTGCTGGATAGCCTACTCGATAGTGACCGATATCTATATGGCTAATGTCTCTCGCTTGCGCGACTGGATAACAATACCCAAGTCGAATGGTTATGAGTCGCTCCACATCACTGTGCGTGGCCCCGAGGACAAGTGGGTAGAGGTGCAGATTCGCACCCGCAGGATGGATGAGATTGCCGAGCGTGGCTTGGCAGCTCACTGGCGCTACAAAGGTGTGAAGAGCGAGGGTGAGATTGACCACTGGATGAACAATGTGCGTGAGGTGCTCGAGGCAGGTACTTCTGGCCAGATGGAGCTCATCAGAAACATGCACATGAACCTGTATGATGAAGAGGTGTTTGTGTTCACACCCAAGGGCGACCTTTTCAAGTTGCGCCAGGGTGCTACCGTGCTTGATTTTGCATTTCATATTCACACCAAGATAGGTTGCCGCTGCACAGGGGCAAAAGTTGATGGCAAAACGCAGAAAATCAACTATGTGCTGAAGAGTGGCGATACGGTTGAAATCATGACCTCGTCGACACAGGTTCCACGGCAAGACTGGCTGAACTACGTGGTGACCTCGAAGGCTCGTAACAAGATCAAGCAGGCCATTAATGAAGCCAACCTCAAGAAGGCCGAGATAGGGCGTGAAATGCTGATGCGCCGCTTCAAGAACCGCAAGGTGGAGGTAGATGATGCAATGCTTGCCAAGTTCATCAAGAAGCAAGGTTTCAAGAACATCAATGAGTTTTATGTTGAACTTCACGACAAGAATCTTGAGGTGGGAGTGACCATTGATCAGTATGTTGACTTCGTGAAACGCTTGTCGGAGAATGTCACCACTCATGAAACTGCCGAGAATTTTGTCTTAATCAATAAGTTACCAGAAGAAAGTGATGGCGATGACATCTTGGTGATAGGGGAGAACGTGAAGGGCATCAACTATAAATTGTCGAAGTGCTGTAATCCCATTTATGGTGACCGGATCAAAGGATTCATTGCCAGTGATGGGGCTATTAAAATACACCGGACTGACTGCAAGAACCTGATGCACCTTGAGGCCCGCTATCCCTATCGCATCATCAAGTCGGCATGGTCGGGCCGCCTAGGCAAGCAGTTTGCTGCCACTTTGCGCGTGGTGGGTCAGGACGACATAGGCATTGTGGCCAACATAACCTCACTAATCAATAAAGAGGGCGACACGATGTTGCGCAACATTTCGATCAATTCGCTTAACGGGCTCTTTGAAGGTCACCTGGTGATTAGTATCGATAGCTTGGGAAAGCTTGACGACTTAATGCGCAAACTCAAGAATCTCAAAGGCGTGAAAGATGTTCAGCGCATTTAAATCATGCGAAATAAACACCTTGATTGATGCATTGTGACGAAATGACTCCGAAAATTTGCAAAAACGAATTATTTTTCATATATTTGTGACAAATTATATCCTGAAGTTATGAGAACAGTTTCGTTTACCGTAAAGAAATGGCTTGTGCGAATGCTTGTAACCATTGGTGGCATGTTGGGCTTTGCCTCGTGTCAGCATTCAGGTGGGGGCACCACCGGCAGTCAGAATAGTGGTTCGGCCTCTGTGCGTGGCTCATCATCGTCTACTATATTGGGCTCGTCGTCGGCCTCGGTAAATGTGAACGAGATGAGCGAAGTAGAGCCTATTACCTGCGTCTATGGTCCACCTCCTGAAGTAGTAAACGGTGTTGAACCTGTCGAGATTGAACCTGAACCCGATGTTTATGGTCCTCCCGTAATCACCGAGCCATCAGAGCCTATTAACACTAAGTAAGGTTTTTAATTGTCAAAGCTGAATTATTATTGCTATGAAGAAAACTGTATTTTCGATAAAAAAATGGTTGGTGCGCGGATTCGTGGTTGTGGGTGGCGCCCTGGGCTTTATGGCTTGCCACTCGTCGAAGACAGCGGAAACCGATCCGTCGACTCGACCAACGCAACCAACAACAGAGCCGAACAGACCACCATACATCAATGAGCCTCAGCCTCTTGTTTATGGTCCGTCTCCCATGAGGAAAGAAGTAGTGCGTGACACCATCTTGCCTATAAAAGATGTATATGGGCCTCCAGTCATTATCGAACCCGAACCCGAGGTTGAGGTGATTATAGATCCAGGGAGCAATTAACCCAATTCATATTGATGACAATTTGGTATAGTCTACGTTCTTGATGAAGACGAAACAACTGATTGAACTTGAGAAGACACGTCGTGAGCGGTTGATACTTGAACAGCGTCATCCGCTCAGACAGCTTTTCTGGGAGTGCACGCTGCGATGCAACCTGGCATGCCGGCATTGTGGTAGCGACTGCAAAAAGATTTCGGAGGTGCCCGATATGCCTCTGGAACACTTCACCCGTGTTCTTGACGAGATAGCCACAGCCATGCCGCCAAGTAGTGTGCAGGTGAACACTGTGGGTGGTGAACCGCTGGTGCGCCCCGATCTTGAACAATGTGGTCGTGAGATTACACGACGCGGTTTCCTGTGGGGGTTTGTGACCAATGGCGTACTGCTCACCGAACCCACGCTTCGCCGTATGATTGATGCCGGACTTGGCACTCTTGCCGTGAGTCTTGATGGGCTTGAGGAACATCATAACTGGTTGCGCGGCAAATCGTTTGAGGGTGCCATGAATGCAATCAGGCTGCTTACACGCACCCGCAACCTGCTGTGGGATGTGATTACCTGTGTGAATCGTCGCAATCTTGCCTCACTGCACGAGTTGCGTCGGTACTTGATTGATACAGGCGTAAGGCAGTGGCGCATCTTCACCATATTCCCTCAGGGCCGTGCCAAACTTGATCCGGAACTGTTCTTGACTCCAGTTGAGTATCGCAGTGTGATGGATTTCATTGTCGAAACGCGTGAGCAGGGGCAGGTAGATTTGTCGTATAGCTGTGAGGGCTTCCTGGGAGAGTATGAAACTCGTGTGCGGAATCATTGTTTTCGCTGTGATGCTGGAACGATGACGGCTTCGATTCTTGCCAATGGCGACATATCGGGCTGCATGAGCGTTCGTGCCAATTACAAGCAGGGCAATATCTATGAAGACAGTTTTGTGGATGTGTGGAACAACCGTTTTGAGCAGATGCGCAATCGCCAATGGATGAAGACTGGTGAGTGTGCGAAATGCCGTATGTGGGACTACTGTGCTGGTGGAGCTTTCCACTTGCGTGACGATGATGGTTCGATGATGCACTGCAACTACCTTACACTGTCTGGGGTTTAGGGTACAGGATTTCTTTAGAAATAAGAACATAAGGACAGGAGGTTGCAAAGACGACGTTATTTTACTCTCGCAAAGCGGCTGGCACGCAAAATTGGCGTTAATATTATGTGGCCTACCAGAAAACACCTGAAAATGAGGAGTGCAAAAATGGTAGCTGTAGCATGATGTGTTGATTAGAAGGTGTAGTAAACAGAAAATAAGAGGTGTGACCTGTAGCGGGCCACACCTCTTCTTGTTGTTATTTAGCAGATAGGATACTCTTGTTAAAGCAAGTCGATGGAGCGCTGCAGGAAGTTGTTGAGCGCTTCGCCCTTGAGGAGTCCGTTGCCGAGCAGTGCAATGTCGATGAGTTGCTTCACCTTGTCTTGAGATTGTGCATAGTTGGTGATGATTGCGTTTTTCTTGTCACGCAATTCACGCTCTTTGTTCTCGTTGTCTTCAAGGTCTTTCTTTTTGTCGTCGGGTACACCTTTACCGTCTTTATTCAAGTCGCGTATTGCCTTGATAACATTAGCAGTAGCCTTCAGATCCTCATCAATTGGTTTAAGCTCGTTCTCCAATGCTTTTTCGGCATTTTCGATGGCATCCTGAATGAGTTTGTGATTGGTGTTGAGCGTGAAGTTGTAGGCATCGGGCAACTCGCCATAGAAACTCATGCCGGGCTGGAACTGGGCCATCTCCTTCATGCGTCGCATATACTCGCTTTGCGTGATGACGATAGGCTTGTCGGTGGGTGCCATGGCTGCATAGGTGACATAGAACTCACTCTTCTCGACTGCAGGAATCTGTGACTTGAACAGTGTGGATGCGATTGCCTGCTGCTCGTCGGTGAGATTTGTGGGTTTCACGTCTTCTTTGCGAATGAGGTTGTCGAGCACATCGGAGTCGACACGCACAAAACGTGATTTTTCCTGCTTTTGCTCCAGCATGCCCACAAAGGGCGTGTCGAGCTGACCGTTCATGAGGAGTACGTCGTAGCCCTTGTCGGCCGCAGCCTTGATGTAGGTGTACTGTGCCTCCTTGTCGGTAGCGTAAAGATAAACGAGGTTGCCGTCTTTGTCGGTCTGCTCGCCCTCGATGAGTTTCTTGTAGTCGTCGAGTTTAAAGTATTTGCCATCGGTGTTTTCAAGCAGGGCAAACTTCATGGCGGCATCGCAGAATTTCTCGTCGCTTAGCATGCCATATTGGATGAAAATCTTGATGTCGTTCCACTTTTGTTCGAATGCCTTGGGATCGTTCTTGGCAATCTCCTCGAGACGTGCGGCCACCTTCTTGGTGATATAGGTCGAAATCTTCTTCACGTTGCGATCGCTCTGCAGATAGGAGCGCGACACGTTGAGCGGAATGTCGGGGCTATCGATCACACCCTGGAGGAGCATCATGAAGTCGGGCACAACACCCTCTACGCTATCGGTCACGAATACCTGGTTACAATAGAGCTGGATTCGGTCTTTGCGAATGTCGAGATTGTTCTTGATCTTCGGGAAATAGAGGATGCCGGTGAGTGTGAACGGGAAATCGACATTCAGGTGAATCCAGAACAAGGGGTCTTCCTGGCCGGGCTGAATGGCGTGATAGAACTTGAGGTAGTCTTCATCCTTCAGGTCGGTTGGGGTGCGGGTCCACAAGGGTTCCACATCGTTGATCAGTTTATCCTTGTCGGTATCGACGTATTTGCCATCTTTCCATTCCTGTTCTTTGCCAAAAATGACGGGAACGGGGAGGAAGCGGCAATACTTGTTGAGCAGCGTGTTGATGCGTGATTGCTCGAGGAATTCCTTCTCATCGTCGTCGATATAGACTACGATATCGGTACCTCGCTCGGCCTTGTCGCAGTCTTCCATCTCATACTCGGGTGAACCGTCGCAGGTCCATTTGACGGCCTTTGCGCCCTCTTTGTAGGAAAGGGTGTGGATTTCAACCTTCTTGGCTACCATGAAGGCCGAGTAGAAACCCAGACCGAAATGTCCGATGATGGCATTTGCGCTGTCCTTATACTTGTTCAAGAACTCTTCGGCACCGGAGAAGGCAATCTGGTTGATGTATTTGTCGATCTCTTCGGCAGTCATGCCAATGCCGTTGTCGGTAACGGTGAGGGTGCCATTGTCTTTGTCGAGTTTTACCTGCACCTTGAGGTCGTCGGTGGGTCCATTGAATTCGCCAGCTCCGGCAAGGGTCTTCAGTTTTTGAGTGGCATCGACGGCATTCGATACCAGTTCGCGAAGAAATATTTCATGATCGCTATACAGAAATTTTTTGATTACGGGGAAAATGTTAGTTGTCGTTACCCCAATGTTTCCTTTAGTCATAATTAATATGTGTTTTTTTAGTCTTTATTTTCGGTTTCAATCTTAGCGTCGATTTCGTCGTCCTTGATATCGATGATGAGACGCACATTCTTCTTGTCTTCATGTTTGAGCAGCAGCTCGCTCAGCGGGTCTTCGATATAGGTCTGAATGGCACGCTTCAAGGGTCGTGCGCCATATTGCACGTCATATCCTTTCTCGGCCACAAACTGTCTGGCAGCATCGGTGATTTGAAGCGTGAATCCCAGTTCTTCGACGCGCTGGTAGAATTGCTTGAGCTCAATGTCGATGATTTGCATGATGTGGTCGTGGTTGAGCGATGCAAAGGTGATGATGTCGTCGACGCGGTTCAGGAACTCGGGGGAGAACTGACGGTTGAGTGCCTTGCGTATGACAGCATCGCTGTGCTCCTTGGTGAGCGAGGTGTTGAAACCTACGCCAGCACCAAAGTCTTTCAGCTCACGTGTGCCAATGTTTGACGTCATGATGATGATGGTGTTCTTGAAGTCGACACGGCGGCCCAGGCTGTCGGTCAAGCATCCTTCGTCGAGCACTTGCAGCAGCATGTTGAACACGTCGGGATGTGCTTTCTCGATCTCGTCGAGGAGCACGACCGAGTAGGGGTGACGGCGCACTTTCTCGGTGAGTTGTCCGCCTTCTTCATAACCTACATATCCTGGAGGGGCTCCTACCAGGCGCGACACGGTGAACTTCTCCATGTATTCGCTCATGTCGATGCGTATGAGAGCATCTTTAGAGTTGAAGAGGAATTCAGCCAGGCGCTTGGCGAGCAGGGTCTTGCCAACACCCGTGGACCCCAGGAACATGAAGGAACCAATAGGGCGGTTGGGGTCTTTCAGTCCCACACGGTTGCGGCGAATGGCGCGTGCAATCTTGTCGATGGCCTCGTCTTGGCCAATGACTTGTTTTTTGAGCTCATCGGTCATGCCAAGGAGCCTGATTCCCTCGGCTTGCGCAATGCGTTGCACAGGCACGCCGGTGATCATGGCCACTACCTCGGCTATGTCGTTTTCGTCGACAGTTTCGCGTTTCGTGTCAAGCTCCTTTTCCCAGCGAGCCTTAGCGTCGTTGAGTTCGAGCTTCAGTTTCTCTTGCTGGTCGCGGTAGTTGGCAGCGCCTTCGAAATTCTGGTTCTGCACCGCCTCGAGTTTCTTGGCCTGTGCTTCGGCAATGCGTTTTTCGAGTTCGTCAATTTCCTTGGGGACCACCACTTTAGAAATGTGTACGCGAGAACCGGCCTCGTCCATGGCATCAATTGCCTTGTCGGGGAAGAAGCGGTCGCTCACGTAGCGGTCGGTGAGTCGCACGCATGCCTCAAGGGCGGCATCGGTGTAGTCGACGCCGTGATGCTTTTCGTATATTGACTTGATGTTGCGAAGAATTTCGAGCGTCTCTTCGGGGGTGGTTGCTTCGACCAGCACTTTCTGGAAACGGCGTTCGAGCGCTCCGTCTTTCTCGATGTTCTTGCGGTACTCATCGAGTGTGGTTGCTCCGATGCACTGCACTTCGCCACGTGCCAATGCTGGCTTGAGCAGGTTGGCTGCATCCATTGAGCCGCTTGCGTTGCCGGCACCCACGATGGTGTGTATCTCGTCGATAAAGAGGATGATGTTCTTGTTCTTCGAAGCCTCGTCGATGATACCCTTGATGCGCTCTTCGAACTGGCCACGATATTTGGTGCCAGCTACTACCGATGCCATGTCGAGCGCCACGATGCGCTTGTCGAAGAGCACGCGTGCCACCTTGCGTTGCACGATGCGCAGGGCAAGGCCTTCGATGATGGCCGATTTGCCCACGCCAGGCTCGCCGATGAGCACCGGATTGTTCTTCTTGCGGCGGCTGAGCACCTGTGCAAGTCGCTCAATCTCAATCTCGCGCCCCACCACGGGGTCGAGTTTGCCGTTGGCGGCTTCTTTGGTTATATCTTTGCCATATTTGTCAATAGTGGGTGTTCCATTGTCATTTTTCATGACATTTCGTCGCTGTTGGGTTCGCTTTTCACCTCCTGATTGCGACTCATTTCCTCCCTGATTCTCCGGTTCCTCATCGAGCAGATCGTCGTCGTCGTCGGTGAATTCGGGTCCCAGATGAGGCAAAAGTGTGGTGTGGGCACGCATTGCCACATCCCATTGTTTCTTATCGTTCAGGTTGTATATCATTATTTTAAACTATTGTGAAAATGTTCAGTCTAACACAAGAATTTCGGCTTGCCGACATTCTTTGCTGGTATAACTGCAATTTTTATGCCAAAATTACGATTTTTTAAAGAAAAGTTCTTATTAAATATAGGTGTAGTTCCAATATTTTTTAGTATCTTTGTAAGTTTTATAACGAGACGTGTTTCATGAGGACTGGAGCATATTTTCGCTTGATTTGTGAGCATGTCCATGTAGAATTATTAAAAGTTAACTAAATGAACAACGATCGCATTATTGAGATCAACATTGAAAACGAGATGAAGACGTCGTACATCGACTACTCGATGTCGGTGATTGTCTCGCGAGCCTTGCCCGACATACGCGACGGCTTCAAGCCGGTGCATCGCAGAGTGCTCTTTGGCATGGAGAAATTGGGCAATTTCTCTAATGCACCTTACAAGAAATCGGCACGTATCGTGGGTGACGTGCTTGGTAAATATCACCCTCACGGAGATTCATCAGTATATCTTGCCATGGTGCGCCTGGCACAGGATTGGGCCATGCGTTATCCGCTTGTCGATGGCCAGGGTAACTACGGTTCGGTTGACGGTGACAGCCCTGCTGCCATGCGTTACACCGAGGCTCGCCTTGCCAAGATGGGCGAGGAGATGATGCGGGATATGGATGAAGACACTGTAGACTTTGTACCCAACTTCGACAACACGCTTGAAGAACCAGAGGTGTTGCCCACCCGTTTCCCCAATTTGCTGGTGAACGGTGCATCGGGTATTGCTGTGGGTATGGCCACTAATATGGCTCCACACAACCTGACCGAGTCGATCAATGCCTGTCTGGCACTGCTTGAGAATCCTGAAATGGAAGTGGCTGACCTGATGCATCACATCAAGGCGCCCGATTTCCCCACGGGTGGCATCATTCATGGTTATCAGGGCGTGAAGGACGCTTTTGAGACGGGTCGCGGCCGAATCATTATCAGAGCCAAGGCCGAAATCGAAACCGAAAACGACCGTGACAAGATTGTGGTGTCGGAGATTCCCTATAATGTGAATAAGCGTGAACTGATCGAGAACATTGCAGCCCTTGTTGAGGACAAGCGCCTGGAGGGTATCAGCAACATCAACGATGAGAGTGACCGCCAGGGTATGCGCATCGTGATTGATGTGAAGAAAGACCAGAATGCCAATGTGCTGCTCAACAAGCTGTACAAGATGACCGAGCTGCAGTCGTCGTTCAGCGTGAACAACGTGTGTCTTGTGAATGGTCGCCCTGAAACAGTAAACCTCAAACAACTGATTCAGCACTTCCTTGACCATCGTCACACAGTGGTGATTCGCCGCACCGAGTTTGAACTCAACAAGGCCCGTGAACGTGCTCACATACTTGAGGGACTGATTATCGCATCGGACAATATTGACGAGGTGATCAAGATCATACGTAGCAGCAAGACTACAGAAGAGGCCCGTCAGCGTCTGGGAGAACGTTTCAACCTTGACGACATTCAGACCCGTGCCATCGTTGAGATGCGCTTGCGTCAACTCACTAACCTGGAACAAGACAAGCTTCGCAACGAATTGGCCGAAGTGATGAAGACCATCGAGCATCTCGAAGCCATCCTGAACGATCCTGAGGAATGTCGCAAAGTGATAGAAGAGGAACTCATTGAGGTTCGCGACAAGTACGGTGACGAACGTCGCACCCAAATCGAGTACTCGGCCGAAGAGATGAATGCCGAAGACTTCTATGCCGACGATCCCATGATTATCACTATCTCACACTTTGGTTACATCAAGCGCACACCGCTTAGCGAGTACCGCGCTCAAAACCGAGGTGGAGTGGGAGCAAAGGGCAGCGACACGCGCGACGAGGACTTCATCGAGTATATCTATGAAGCCACGAACCATAATTATATGTTGTTCTTTACCGCACTTGGCAGGTGCTACTGGCTGCGCGTGTATGAAATCCCAGAAGGAACGAAGAACTCGAAGGGACGCGCCATCCAGAACCTGCTCAATATTGGTCCGGAGAACCGCATCTATGCCTTTATTCGTGCTACCAAACTTCGTGATCCCGAATATAACCAGTCGCACTACATCATGTTTGCTACCAAACAGGGTATCATTAAGCGCACGCGCTTGAGTGAATACTCGCGTCCGCGTTTCAATGGTGTGAATGCACTCAACATTCGTGAAGACGACCAACTGATTGGAGCCATTCTCACAGAAGGCGACAGCGAGGTGATTCTGGCAAACCGCAATGGTCGGGCCATTCGCTTCAATGAAACCGTAGTGAGGGCAATGGGCCGCACTGCTACAGGTGTTAAGGGTATGACTCTCGACGGACCTGACGATGAAGTGGTAGGAATGATTTGCATGCGTGCCAATACTGCCGACGATGTTTTGGTTGTTTCGGAGCAGGGCATGGGCAAGCGCAGCAAGCTCGAAGACTACCGCGTGACTAATCGTGGTGGCAAGGGCGTGAAGACCATCAACATTACTGAAAAAACTGGCAAGCTTATTGCTATTAAGAATGTAAGCGACAGTAATGACCTTGTCATCATTAACAAGTCTGGTATCACCATTAGGCTTAGAGTGAGCGACTTGCGCGTTATGGGTCGTGCAACTCAGGGTGTGAAACTGATTAACCTTGAAAAGAAGAACGATGAGATTGCATCGGTTTGCAAGGTTGATACAGAACCCGAAGTTGAAGAAACCAGTGAGCAAATTGAACTGAATGTTGAGAATCAGACTGAAGAAATTGTCGAGAACGAAGAAACCATCAACGAAAACAATGAAGAAAACAACGAGATTGGTGACGACAATGACGACAGCAAAGGCTCGGCTCAAGGGACGCTCAATTTTGAAGACTAATTTTTAATAACCACATAATTAACTTGATTACTAATTTTTTAAATTAATATTGAAATGAAAAAATTTGCTTTAATGTTAGCTTGCGGAATGATCTTTGCTTCTGCTGCTATCGCTCAAGATTCTAAGTCTATCTACGGCGAGGCTCAAAAGGCCTACAATGGTTACTTCCTGAAAGCTCAGAGTGGTAATCTCGATGACGATGCCGCTATGTGCTTGCAGAACAGCTATGACCTCTACACTCAGGCTTTAGCTCGTGACACCATCTTTGAAACCAACAAGGATGGTAGCCCCAAACTCGACAAGAAGACAGGCATGCCCAAGTTCAAAACCAAAGTGTCGGGCGATGTTATCAAGGCTTTCGAGACTATGGCTGCACAAAACGACTTCCTGATTGTCGGTGAGTATTACCGTGCTAAAGAAGACTACCACAACGCTGCTCTTGCTTATGGACGCAATTCAGCTTTGCTCCAGTCAAAATATGCACACAATGTTCC
>JAEEVB010000248.1 GCA_016287065.1 Muribaculaceae bacterium | reverse complement strand
ATCCGGATTGTCTTTTTGATACAACTACCGTTATCGGTGAGGCAGAGAAGATAGAATTTAAGACATCAGGAAAAGTTATCAAGAGTCAAGGTTGGAAGGTGTTATTCCAACAGATCAATACTCAGGAGGAAAATAGTGAGGATAATCCTGAAAAGGAAGAAGAACATACCTTACCGGACTTCAAGAAAGGAGAAAACGGTCCTCACGAGCCTATGCTTAACGAGAAATGGACCCAACCACCTCGTCCATATACAGAAGCGACTTTACTTCGTGCCATGGAGACTGCCGGAAAGTTTGTCGACGACGAGGAACTTCGAGATGCCATGAAAGAGAACGGTATCGGACGTCCCTCTACACGCGCCGCCATCATCGAAACGCTGTTCAAGCGGCACTATATCAAGAAGGAACGCAAAAGCCTCTTAGCCACTCCTGCGGGCTGCCAACTCATCGACACCATTCACGAGGAATTGCTCAAGTCGGCCAAACTCACGGGCCTGTGGGAAAACAAGTTGCGCAAGATTGAGCGTGGCGAGTTCAGTGCCCAGCAGTTTATCGACGAGCTCAAGACTATGGTGAGTGAGATTGTGCTCAATGTGCTGCGCGACAACACCGGCACCAGCATTGTGGTGGAGCACACCGAGGAGAAGAAATCGAAGAAGAAAGCTCCTACCAGCGAAAAGAAAAGCACTGGCGAGAAGAAGCCACGCGCACCACGCATCAAGTCGTTCGACCAGATCATCTGCCCCGTGTGCGGCAAGGGTCACATTGTGAAGGGCAAAACCGCCTTCGGCTGCAGTGAGTATCGCAACGGGTGCCAGACGCTGTTCCCATTCACCGACTACCCCGCCGACCTTACCCCAGCCCGTCTCAGCCAGGCCCTCAAAAAACTCAAGAAATAGCCTTTAGGGCATGTGAAACTGGTTCTTGAGCCAGGCAATGGCGTTATCTACCTGCCAGGGGTAGAGCCAGTGACCCGTGTCGCGACCCACCTGTAGCTGCTTGGGCGCTGTAATCACATTGTAGGCGCTGAAGGTGGATGTGGGGCAGCATGCCGGGTCGTTGAAGCCCCAGGCGTAGAAGCCAGGTGCCTTAAGGATACGGGCAAAGTTCACCGTGTCGTAGTAGCGCGACACCTCCATGCGGGCCTTCAGGTTAGGTTCATCGGGGTTGCGGAACAGGTGCGGCCAACCACCTCCGCGGCCGTTGTAGTAGCCTGTGAGTTCGCAGAAAGCAGGGAAATAGGCAAACAATGCGCTCACTCTGTCGTCGAGCGCCGCCGTCATGATCGAGAGCATGCCGCCCTGGCTGCCGCCGTAGGTGGCGATGCGGCTCGCGTCGACATCGTCACGGCTGCACAGGTAATCGACAGCACGCACACAACCCAGAATGGAGCGCTTATAGTAATAGGTATCACGGTTGTCGATGCCTTGCGTTGTGTAGCCTGCCAGCGCACCCGCCTCGAGTTGGCGGTAGATTTCCTCGCTCTGGTCAACGGGAATGCCGTGAACGCCAATCTCCAGCACCACAAACCCCTCATAGGCCAACTCGTTAGGCCCTTTGAAACTGCGCACCGCGGCACCAGGCAGACGCAGGATGGCAGGTTTGCGTCCCTCGGTCTTGGGCACGGTGAGCACCCCGTACACATAGTTACCCTTGCGGTAGGACTGCAGCCGCACATAGTACACATCCACGCGGTCGTTGCTCTCTTCCAGGTTGTGTCGCAGCACGGGTTGCATAGGTATCTTGGCCGCCTTTGCCTTGGCATCGTTCCAGAACTGCTCAAAGTCGGCAGGCATGACGGTGGTGGGCTGAATATTATAGGGGTCAAAGGCAATGTTGGTCATCGACGAGTAGTCGCGCCCGTCATAGTTCACTTTCACACGCACGCTGGTGAAACCCGGCGCCTTGGCACCCGGCACGGTGAAGTGTGCCATGCCGTTGCGGTCGGTTGTCACCTTGCCCGTGTACACGGCATCGAGTTTGTCAGGGCCATAACTGTAGGTAATTTCGGTGTTGGGCATGCGCACATTCTCCTTGATGGCATAGGCGGTAATCTGGGCACGCTCGCCCACATGGTAGGTCCAGTCGGCGTGGTCGGGCTCGGCCACAACGGTGATATACTGGTGACTCGACGACTGCGCCACAGCTGTCAGCGACAGCGCAAGCACAGCAAACAGGGTGATGATGATGCGGTTCATAGTCAATTTCTTTACGGATTTCTTATGCAAACACAAAGTTAATCATTATTATCAAAACATAAACTTATATTTATAATTTTATCAATAAAACATAGAGTAATTGTAGAATTTTATTTACTTTTGCATTATGGGATATAATGGGGATGGATGAATTTTTTTGGAAAGCAGGGAAAGGCGGGAAAGGCGGGAAAGTTGGGAATTCTGGGAAAGCTGGGAATTCTGGGAAAGCTGGGAAAGCTGGGAATTTTTGTGACCGACAAAGGGTGCCTTATCCCTGTAAACACATGATACTTGCCTGAATAACAGTTTTGTAGGGCGTGGTCGCCACAGGTGCTCCGCCGTCAATCGGCATCGCCTCAGCATATTCAAATGAATTTGATTTGCATTCGGCTCGCACGATTGGTGGCAACCCTACATGATGGCAATAAACATTGTACTGCTTTTGTGGAGAGAATGTGTACTTTCGAGGCTTTTTGTGTACTTCCGTAGCGCGATTGTCGATTATTGTACCGCAAACGGGGGCGGGGATTGGTAGATGTGTAGTAGGGACATATATGCGTCGCGAGACGCAAAAGGCTCGGAGAGCCGAGTTGTGATTAAGACCATGCAAGAGGGTCGAAGGCCCTCGCCGCTTGGTCCATGGCAGCAACCATGAGATGTGCGTCGAAGACGAACTTCATTGCCCGCTATTGTTGCAAGAATCATCACAGTTCACTACCTTTGTGAAAACAAACACATCAGCTATCATGAGTGCCACCATTTCTTTGTTTCATATTGTCATCAACACCCATGGGCGCAGAATGACCATCCCCGACGAGACAAGTGAACACATGTACAGATACATAGGTGCTATCATCAAAAGCCACAATTGCAGGTTATTTCGCATTAATGGCATTGCCAACCATATACACATGTTGGTTGGACTACCGCCGACTCTTGCACTGAGCGACCTGGTGCGCGATGTTAAACAAGGTAGCAGCAAGTGGGCGAAACAACAAACCTATTTTCCCGATTTCAACGGGTGGGGGAAGGAGTATGGAGCATTCTCATGCAGCATCCGTGACAAGGACGCCATCATCAGTTACATCAACAATCAGCGCATTCACCATGCTCAGAGAACTTTTGAGCAGGAGTATCAGGACATGATTGAGCGTACTGGGCTTGAGTGGAATGAGTACCGGCTCACTTGATGCAGTTCTTGCCGCTGAAGTTCGTCTGCGACGCACTTTCTGCTACCGCAGGCTTTTGACCAAGCTGCAAACCTCTGCGAGGTTCTGGCATGGTCTTAATCATATAGTCGGGTCTTCGACCCGCCTGACCTCTACGAGGTAATAAATCCCTATCGGTCATCACTAAATCCCACCCATTTCTACCAAACTAAATTTATGGAAAGACTTATCAATGAACGCGGGTTGCGTAGGCG
>JAEEVB010000247.1 GCA_016287065.1 Muribaculaceae bacterium | reverse complement strand
AACCACTGCACCGATTGCGAGTCTTGTCTGAAGAAATGCCCACAGCAAATTCGCATCCCCAACCAGATGGCACGCATCGTGGAAACCCTGCGACGGCGTTGATTCAATATCTCTTTCTTGATAATAATGATGATGAAAAAGCAAGCGTGAAGCCGATGTGGCCTCACGCTTGTTTTTGGTTGCGTGGCTGAGTGTTGTGGCTCAGTCACATGGTTGTCATTCATCAGATCACGCCCAGAATGATGTTGATAAGGGCAGTCACGTCGGTCACATTGATCTTGCCGTCGCCGTTAATGTCGGCACGAACCTCATCCTTGGGAACAACACCCAGAATCATGTTGACGAGTGTGGTCACGTCGGTCACGTTCACCTTGCCGTCGCCGTTAATGTCACCCTTCAGGCTCTCTTCAGCCTTGGTGAAGACAACAGTCATGGCGTTGAGGTCAACAACCACATGGTAGGTGCCGGCAGCTGCCTTGAACGAAGTGCTGTAGCCAGCCTTCAGTTCGATAGCTTCGTCAAGCAGTTCGTCGGTGAGTTCAGTATCGCTCTCGGCTTCGGGGCCCATACGCAGTTGTGCGATGCGATTCCATTCATCGGGACCCTCGGCGAGGCCACGGGTGAAACCAAAGTAGCTGTAGCCTTCGTTCTGACCCAGGGTTACAATGTCGCCTTCATAAACAACATTGTCTTCGGTGGTGAGCGCATAGCCAGCATTGGCAAACCAGCCACCCACTTCGTTCACGTCACCCATCACATATACGCCACTGGGCTCGATAGGCTCATAGATGGTGCCCGAGATGATGATCTTGCGGGTCTGCATGTTCAGCGTCAGGGTGTAGATGCCTGCGGGAGCCTTGAAGGCTACGCTGGTGCCGTCGGGACCCAGGTCAAATTCTTGGTTGAGTACATCGTTGGTGATCTCAAAATCACTACTCGATGCAGCGCCAAAGCGGTAGGGAGCGAGGGCTTCCCAATCCTGATCGCCATCCATAAGCTTGTGGGTGAAGCTGAAGTAGCTATAACCATTATTGTTGCCATCAACAACCACGTCGGTGATATAGGTGATGTTGTCTTCAGTGGCCATTTGCACACCCACGTTGGTTGCCCATTGGTTACCGTTCACCTCGCCCAATACAAAGATGTCGTTGCCCATGTCAATCACATCGCCCAGATCGGTAAAGGTCACTGTAGCTCCTCCATTGTAGTCATAGACTCGCTTGTCGACAGGAACGAGATCCATTGTCTGAGGACCACTGCTTCCCTCGTTGAAGATGAGGCCAGGATTGGTGCTGTTGTGGTCGTAGGTGAAAGTGTAATACTCGGTGCCGTTCACGGTAGCAGTCTCAAGAGTCGAGATCTCCTTGCCGGGCCATGGGGTAAAGTAGTCGCCAGCATCGTCCCAAGCCCAGATGTTACCAATCGAGGTCTTGGTAATATAGATGGTGCCGTTGAAGGGCGTAGGCTGGTCATCGCTTGCCTGCTTGAGAGTCACCTTGATGATGCGGGTCTCGGTGTTGAACTCAAAGGTATAGATACCGGCTTTTGCAAAATTTGTGTAAGGACTGGGATCTGAACCAGCTTGAAGCTCGGTCTCGGTATCGAGTTCCACTTTGATGTTTCCACCAAAGCGGTAAGGAAGAATTGCTGTCCAGTCACTGGCTCCTGTCGACAGGAATGTAGTCAGACTGTAGTACTTGTTACCGGTCTTGGTCACTTCAAGGTCAAGGGTGTAGTTGTTCTCATCGACCTGGGTGAATTGAACGCCCTTGTTGGTTACCCAACCATCGGGAGAGATGTCTCCGATGAGCCACAGTTCAGCATTAGCCTGCAGAGCGAAAAGGCTCACGAGCAAGCAGCATAATGAGGTAATGGTTTTCTTCATAATGAATAATTTTTGAGTTAATATGATTGGTTGAAAAGAATGCTAAGTGCTAAAAGCGTTCAAAATTACTACATTATATTGAATCACAATTCAACCAAATGCCGATTTTTTTCAAAAAAAACATGCAAACGATTTCACTTTAAATGATTTTTACTTATTTTTGCCCAAAACGAAAGCGTAATGAAAAAGATTTTAGCATCTGTGATTTTGGCTTTGCTGGTGATGGATTTCATAGCTTGCTCAACAAATGGGGCATTGAAAATGCTTCATCAAAAAGTTGATGAGTTGAATGTGACATGTCCCTTGCCATTGTATGGTACAGGTAGTTTGATTGGAGCATACTGCGACGCAAATAATGTGGTACTGGTGATTTCACTTGCTGCGTTCAACGACGATCGTACATTCAACGATTTTGTGAATCAACAGTCGCAATATAAACGGGTTTTGCTTCAATATCTATCCGAATCTGGTATAAAATCACTCGAAGAGTTATTACAACTGATAGTAGATCTTGATGGCCAACTGGTATATACCCTCGACTCATTCGATGCCAGTAAACGCACAAAGATTGTTGTTCGAAATGATGAACTGAGGCAGATAATCGACCAGATCCACACCATGACAGAAAACCAGCGACTATTACTCTTTTTGGAAAGCAATAAGACTCTTGACGAGAGCACCCTGCCAGTGGAACTAAAACCTGGAGTAAAATTGACAGGCTATACCCTTGATGATGCCAATAAAACACTGTTTTTTGAGTATAACCTCGACTCAATGTGCAATCAACAGGATGAATTGAAAGATGTGCTCGATAAAGTACCCACTCAGTATTTTATACCAAATTCTTTAAGTACATTATACATGAAAAACTATGAAATCAAGCACCGACTTCATGTGAAGGGACGCGAAAAGCCTTTGGTGATGGATGCATCGTTTGTAGTGTATAGCGCCATTTGAAGTCTTGAGGTTTACACCTGCCGAAAAGGGTCATTTTTCATTTTTTGTTGACAATAATGCAATAATTTGTTATCTTTGTGCCAAATAACGAAAAAACTATGAGACGATTACTGAAAACAATAAGCATAGCCATTGTGCTCATGGCAAGCTCGGCAGGTTTCGTGTCGTGCATCAACAACCGCATGATGACCTTTGAAGACGGCGACTTCGACTCGTCGGAGTATAACGAGGAGCTGCAGCTGCTCAATGGCGAGATCGACCTCGACGATGTCGACCGCTGACGCATTGCTCTCTTGAACCAGTTGCCCTCACCGGCAAGGGCGAAGCAAACGAAAAAAAAGCAGGAAGCACATTTTGATGATGCTTCCTGCTTTCAGTTGGTATAGATAAGTGTGTGTATAGGAAGGTGTGTGTTTATTTGTTCACCTGGAAACGGTTCCAGCCATCCTTCAAGTGAGCTACCACCTGATTGGCGGCTGCCAGACCTGCGTTGATGTTAGCCTCCGAGGTCTGAGCACCCATCTTCTTGGGGGTGAAGAATACACGCTCGGGATATTTCTCTTCGAGCATGGCGGCATTGTCGGGTTTCACATCGGCCACATAGCGAACATCCTGACGGGCTTCAAGAGCCTCGGCCAGACTTTCCTCGTCGATCACTTCCTTGCGGGCAGCGTTGATGAGCACACCATTCTTGGGGAGCAACTCAATGAGAGCCTTGTTCACCGACTTCTTAGTCTGCTCGGTGGCGGGAATGTGAAGGCTCACATACTGGTTGTTCTTGTACAGGTCCTCAAGATTGTGAAC
>JAEEVB010000246.1 GCA_016287065.1 Muribaculaceae bacterium | reverse complement strand
AGCTGGCACACAAAGCCGGCTGACGCCGGTTCTTTTTGTACGAGACTGCGTCTCGCAATACATTGACATGATATAGAATGACACACACGACGCTAAAATTCTCTCACAAAGGAGCTGGCACGCAAAGCCGGCTGACGCCGGTGGTTTTCGTGAGGCGGTGCCTCACGACCGTCCGACGGATTATGACGATGGTACGAGACTGCGTCTCGCAATACATTGACATGATATAGAATGACACACACGACGCTGAAATTCTCTCACAAAGCGGGTGACACGCAAAGCTGGCTGCTGAGGGGGGATCTTTGTGGTTTTTTTTGCTTTGGATTTGACTATATGAAATAAATGAGTAAATTTGCGGTTGGAATGCTTCATTAAAAAAACGGATTGATTATGAAAAGAATATCATTGGCAATGCTTTTTGCCTGCTGCATGCTGACAATGATGGCGCAGTATAGTTTCAAAGTGAACTATAAAGGCGCAAAACCCACCATCACCGACATGGCGTGGGCATACTGCAACTTCATGGACGACCCCAACGAACCTGGCGACAAGCCGTCGAACGCCATTTTGCAAGCGCTGATTCAGTATCGCAACGGCTTGCCTCAATATGATGACGACGTGACATTTGTTGTAGATGAGAAAAACGGCTACATCCTGTATGAGTACAAACACGATACAGGGGTAACCCGAATGGAGATGTGCTACTGGAACGAGGCCGATGGCAAGCACAAGCTGTTTGCCTTCAACAATATGGCTTCGATTGTGGACGATGAACCCTTGTTCACCGAGACGACCGGCATGACTTTTTGCCGTTACAATAATGCGACCAAGAAGATGACCCTCTGTGACCCACCGGGCTTTGAGATTGACTACCAGTGTGTCTATGCTCTGCCACGCACGGGCAAGAACATCACCGAGACCAAGTTCCTTAAAAACGGGAAGACGACCAAGAAGACGCTCAAGTGGAACGGGAAGCGGTTCAGCTACTGATTCTCTCATGGCACCAAGCACAAGCTCACCTTCGGGTGGGCTTTTTTTGTGCTCGGTGATTCTCAAGATTGCCTTGTCAGCGCCATGGTCAACGCTACCAGGACAAATGCGATGAACAAGATGGCGATGATGAATCGCACCCAGTTATAAATCTTGATGATTCGTTCGGCTTTTTTCCTTTTCATATAATATTGAGTATTTGTTTATGCCGCTACAAATTTATTTTCAGCGTGTTACAAAAGCATTTCAAAAGTATAAACACTTGGTTACAATGAGGTCATGTAACAAGAATTTAATATTGCCGTAACCCGGTGGTAACAAGATTGGAATACCTTTACAGCACAATTATAGAGAAAAAAATAAATGGATTTGATTATCAATGTATTATCGCTTGTAGGTTCACTGGCATTGTTCTTGTTTGGTATGAAAACGATGTCGGAGGGCCTTGAGAAGTTTGCTGGCGACCGTCTTCGCAGCATACTCGCAGCCATGACCAAAAATCGTGTGATGGGCGTTTTCACAGGTATTCTCATCACTGCCATGATTCAATCGTCGAGCGCCACCACGGTGATGGTGGTGAGTTTTGTGAATGCCGGACTGATGACGCTCACCCAGTCGATAGGTGTGATTATGGGTGCCAACATAGGCACAACGGTGACGGCCTGGATTATCTCGGCCGTGGGGTTCAAGGTGAACATTGCCGCTTTTGCCATCCCCATGCTTGCAATAGGGATGCCACTGATTTTCAGTCGTAAAGGCAACCGAAAAAGTATTGGCGAATTCATCTTCGGTTTTTCGTTCCTGTTCATGGGTTTGTCGTTTCTACAGGAGTCGGCCACAGCCATGAACATTGGCGACATGGTGGCAGGCATGCTGGCTCATGTGCCGCAAGATTCATTCTTCACCATCATCCTGTTTGTGATAGTTGGAGCCCTGGTGACCATGATTGTTCAGGCATCGGCAGCCACTATGGCCATCACGCTCATGCTCTTTGGCATGAACATTCCCGGCTTCGGATTTGAACAGGCAGCCGCCTTGGCCATGGGTCAGAACATAGGTACAACCATCACGGCATTTATGGCCTCGCTCACCGCCAACACCCAGGCACGGCGTGCAGCCCTTGCTCATATGTTCTTTAATGTGTTTGGTGTGGTTGTTTTCCTGCTCGTGTTCTATCCAGCCTGCGATGCCGTGAGCTGGTTTGTGGATAATGTGATGGGTGGCGGCAACGACCTGTTCAAACTCTCGGCCTTCCACACTGCGTTCAACATCATCAACACGCTGTTGCTCATTGGTTTTGTGAAACAAATTGAGATGCTTGTGTGCAAGATACTCCCCATGAAAGCACAAGATGAAAGCTATCGCCTGAAATACATCAGCGGCGGTCTGCTATCGACCGCCGAACTGAGTATTATGGAGGCGCAAAAGGAGATTCACCACTTTGCCGAGCGCTGTCAAAGAATGTTTGGATTCGTCCCTGAACTGATGCAGACTCACGACGAGGCCGAATTCAACAAGCTGTTCTCGCGGATAGAGAAATACGAAGGCATCACCGACTCGATGGAGATGGAGATAGCTGCTTACCTGAACAAGGTGAGCGAAGGGCGCCTGTCGGCAGCGTCAAAGAGTCAGATTCAAAAGATGTTGCGTCAGATATCGGAACTGGAATCAATTGGGGACTCGGTGTATAACCTAGGTCGCACGCTGAACCGCCATCGCATGCATTGCCACGATGCGTTCACCGCTGAACAGACACAGCACATGCAGATGATGATGCAACTGGTAGAAGGTTCGCTCGACGAGATGTTGAAGCGCATCGACGAGCCAACGACGAAGAAAAACATGAAGATATCGATCAACATCGAGCACGAAATCAACAATTACCGCACACAACTGCGCAACAAAAACCTGCAGGATGTGAATGCGGGCCTCTACAGCTACCAGCTTGGCGTGTTCTATGTTGATTTCATCTCGGAATGTGAGCGCCTGGCCGACTATGTGATCAATGTGATACAGGCAGGAAAGAGGTTGAACAACGATTTAGATGAAAAGACTATATAAACCCAAATCGGTCATTAGGATTGGGATAAAAACAGCGTCAGAACCTCGCAATGCTGAACTTGACAGTGAGCCCACCACCGGGTGTGGGCAGTGCAGTTGCTGTACCACCATGGGCAGCAACTGCATTCTTCACGATGGCAAGCCCAAGACCTGTACCCCCGAGTTTACGGCTGCGACCTTTATCGACACGATAGAAGCGTTCGAAGAGGTGTTCGAGGTGTTGCGGTTCTACACCAGTGCCGTTGTCGCTGACGGTGAACTCATAGAAATGCCTACCCTCGACCTCTACCTCGGCGCCCACAATATCAAGGCGCGATGCACCGCTGGCGTAGGCAATGACATTGTCGACAAGGTTGCGGAAAATGCTGTAAATCAGGCTTTGGTCGCCCTGTACCTCGACATGCTGCGGCACTTGAAGCGATGGCGCAATGCCCTTGTCCTGCAGCTGCAGGGCGGTATCATCAAGAACACTGTTAATGACCTGCACCACATTGACACGACGGTATTCCTGCCTGATTTGCGACTGGTTTCCGTCCATTTCATCTAATTTAGTAAGCGCGCTCATGTCGAGCAGGAGCTTGTTCATGCGCTCGCTCTGAGCATAGCAGCGCTCCAGGAAGTGTTTCTTCTTCTCCTCG
>JAEEVB010000245.1 GCA_016287065.1 Muribaculaceae bacterium | reverse complement strand
ATTGTTTTAACTTTAAAAAAAACTTTTACCAAATTTGGTTACATTTTCAAAAAATGAATCCAAATCAACAAAAGTGCAACCATTTTCGACAAAAGTGCAACCATTTTTCGTCATTTATCGGCCTATATTTGTCCAGATTCTTGGTTTTTGCTATTTTTGCAACATGGAACAACTCTACCACACACTTGATGCTTTCTTTGCCCCAGGCATTCTTTTGGGCATGGCGTTATGTTTCGTCTTCTTGCACATACCCCCAAAGGCCGCCTTGCGAAACTACAGGCGAGCTCGATACATTATGGGCAGTGCCTATCTTCTCTATGCCATTTGCATCTATCTGGAATATCACGTTTTCGAAGCCAACAATGACAATACCCTAACCCGCCCCATCATCCTCACAATCGCTTGTTATCAGGCATTTCTGTTTACCTATACGCTCATTACACTCATTCGCATCAACCATGTCACATTGCACAAGCTTGTAATCGAGGGTTCTATCATCACCGGCATGTCGGTAGGGCTATTCATTGCCACCATCGGTTACGGTAGCCATGCAGCTCTATGGGCCTTTTGGCTCTATGTCGCTTTCTACCTGGTAATGCTGGCTCATTTTGTGCGCGTCTTCTACCAAGAGCACAAGCATTATGCTTCACTTATGGACAACTTCTATACCGACGACGATTCTCGCCGCATGCATTGGGTCAAACGCTCGTTTCTTGTTTCTCTGGGCATAGGCATTCTGGCCTTGTTCTATGCTCTGCTACCGGTTCCTGCGGCTGCATTCATGTTCATGGTGGTAGCAATAGTGTTTTATGCCACCTTTGGTGTGCGTTTCATTAACTATGCTCTTCACTTCCATTCCATTGAATCGGCCATCACCAACGAGGTCAGCAATGAAACGCCTCAACCAGCCAGCCTGGAACTCATGCAACGTATCGATGCCCTCATGCAGCAAGACCACCTCCACAGGAAGTGCGACCTCTCTGTGAGCGATATAGCACAACGTCTTGGCGAGCAACCACGCGCCATCTCCGAAGCCATCAATGCCAACAGACAGATTAACTTCAAGACCTATATCAACGAATTGCGTGTGACCGAAGCCAAAGTCCTACTCGACGAGGACAAGAGCAACAGCCGCACAATCGACGCTATTGCAACCGAAGCCGGTTTCTCCAACCGCAGCAGCTTCTATCGTGTCTTCAAGCGTTCGCAGGGCATCTCCCCGACCGACTACCGACTCTCTCGCTAATCCCCAAACGCCCTTGTGTTATCACCATTTCCCTAGTTGTCACCCATTTATTATATTTGTCACACAATACGATCCTTGACAACATTCACATCCTTCACTCGCAAATAAAAGATTTTCCCATTTTTCCCAACATTCCCAATAGACCCAACTATCCCAAAAGTCGCATGGCCTCCATTCGACCTGAATTGATTCGATCTGGATAGTGGGCATCACTGTTCACGAGCACAGTACAGTCATACTTCTTAAGCAAGTGGAAAAATTTCACGTCGGGATAAAAGCGTCGGCGCTGTTCCCAGGCCTTGGTATTCACCTCTATCACGTAGCGGCTATCCATGATTGCCTCAAATAGCTGCAACACAAGCTTGTCATACCATTCATTGCGCGTGATACCAGCCTTGAATGCCTCGGCATTGAAGCCTATCTTGTCAAAGTGCCCGATAATGTCAAAGCCACCTGCCTCAACCATCTTCAACGATTGAGCATAAAACGAACGAATCACAGCCTCTATATCGTCATGGAAATAGATGTGCATCTTCTCGATAAAACCCTCAGGACGTCCATCGATGTCAACATATTGCGTAGCATCGACAAACGACGGGATAAAATGCACCGAACCGATCCGGTAATCAAGAGGCAACTCGGCAAAATATTCATTACTGGGACCGAACTCATCAGTATAGTCAATCTCCATTGAAGCGTATAGATTGATTTTGTTGCTATAGAGTGACTTGAGTCTATTAACTTCAACAAAATATTGAAGTACACTTTCTCGTGACATATTGCACGAACTCTCAAACTGCAGCGGCGAGTGAGGAGAAAAGCCAAAGTGGGTGAACCTCTGCCCTATCGCCTCTTTCACAAAATCCTCCATCGGCGCATGCCCATCACAATAAGGAGTGTGTGCATGAAAATTATAGAGTGCTGATTGGGCTGTTATTTTCCTGAAATCAAGCATAGGGCATTAAAACAATTTCTCAATTTGCTCATTGCTGATCACCGATATAATGGTCTTACCGTCTGGCGTATAGTTGGGGTTCGACAACTGAAGCAATTTGGCAAGCAAATCCTCCATCTCGTCTTGTGTGAGAACCTTGCCATAGGGAATAGCCGAATTGCGCGCCACTGTCAGCGCTATCTTGCCATGAATCGTGTCGCTAACGCTCTCTCCACCTGCTGTTACAGATTCAATGACCTGGAGCAAGGTATCCTTCACGTCAAACGTGCCCAACCCAGCCGGTAAAGCACTGATCGACCAGTCATTGCCACCCAATTGCGACAAGCTGAAACCCACAGACTCCATTTCGGGTTCAAGCTCTTTGAGTATGATGTTTTGCGCAGGTGTGAGATGCATGATATCAGGGAACAATACAGTTTGCGACTTCACTTTCTGTTCTTTGATTTGATGGATATACTGCTCATAGAGCACCTTGATGTGAGCTCTGTGCTGGTCAATAACCATCAGTCCCGACTTGATGGGCGACAGCAAGTAGCGAGTTCTGAGCTGAATGCATTTCGAAACGCCCAAGTCGCTATCTATCAACTTGTCATCAGTCGCATCAAGTGTGGCATCAACAGGCAAATCGACCGGAGGGGCCGACTCGGCTGGCATCGACTTGCCACTGGTAAAGTTAGCATACAGTTTTTCCCAATCAGTGATGATGCTGTTCTCGGGGCGAGTGGTGTGGTGCGAAGACTTCACCTGGAAAGGATTATAGGTGGGATCTGCACCACTCGCTGGCGGCGTCACTTGAGTATGACTGGTAAGATTGGGAATGTTGATGGCACCTTCTTGATTGAAGTCGATTTGAGGAACAGCACTGAAACGACCAATGGACTCCTTCACGGCTGCTGCCAGAATCTGCCAGATGGGCATCTCGTTCTCAAACTTGATTTCAGTCTTGGTAGGATGTATGTTCACATCAATCGACTCAGGCTCTACATCAAAGATAACAAAGTAGTTAGGTTGAGTATCAGCTGGTATGATCTGGTCGTAGCATGAGAGTATGGCCTTATGGAAATAAGGGTGACGCATATAGCGCCCGTTCACAAACAAATATTGCAGCGCGCCGCGCTTACGCACATTCTCGGGTTTACCCACAAATCCTTGTATCCCAACGAGCGACGTGCTGATATTGACAGGCACAATCTGCTGGTCGATATTGCGACCAAACAAGGCTGCAATGCGCTGTTTGAAATTACCACTCATGAGCTTGAACATGGCATTTCCATTATGAGTGAGCGAAAACTCAACCTGAGGATTGATGAGAGCGAGTTTCTCAAACTCCTTGACGATATTGCTCAGTTCCACCTGATTGCTTTTCAAGAACTTACGACGAGCAGGAACATTAAAGAAGATATCCTTGATCATGAAATTAGAGCCTTCAGGACACATATCAGGCTCCTGACTCTCGCATGTCGAGGCATTAATGAAAAGCCTGGTGCCCAATTCGGCTCCACGACGCCTTGTGCGCAACTC
>JAEEVB010000244.1 GCA_016287065.1 Muribaculaceae bacterium | reverse complement strand
CGTCCATACCCATCATGTGGCCCAGTCCGTGAGGCAGGAACAAGGCATGAGCGCCAGCGGCTACTGCCTCGTCGATGTCGCCCTTCATGAGTCCGAGAACCTTCAGGCGCTCGGTCATGAGGCGGCACACTGCCATGTGCACGTCGAAGTATTTCACGCCGGGTTTGGCAACTTTAAGCACCAAGTCGTGGCAGTCCTCCACGATGCTGTAGATCGACAGCTGACGCGAGGTATATTTGCCGTTTACGGGCATCGTGCGGGTGTTGTCGCTGCAGTAGTGCTCGATGGTCTCGGCACCGCAGTCGCAGAGCACCAGTCGGCCAGCCTCAAGCTCTGCCATCGATGGCGCGCCGTGCATAATCTCGCCATGCTGCGAGAATATGGTGCCGAAGCTCACCTGAGCGCCGTAGCTCTGAGCAATGCCGTTGATTTGTCCGCCAATGTATTTCTCGGTCACACCGGGCTTGATGAGCTTCATCGCTGTGGTGTGCATCTTGTAGCCAATGGCGCAGGCGCGCTCCAGCTCCTCGATTTCGAGAGGAGTCTTTGCCGAACGCATCTTCACCACTGCCTTGATGAGTTCGAGCGATGCGGCCTCTTTCTGCTTGCTTGGGTGTATGCCCAGCAGGTCCATAATCTGAATCATGGTGTCGTGGCGATAAGGTGGCAGGAAGTGCACCTTGCGGCCCTTTGCCACTGCCTCTTTCACAAGTTTATCAAGATCTGCCATAGGCGCGCTGTTGGCGACGCCCACCTGGGCTGCCATATCGGCCACGCTATCTACCGAGCCATACCACACGATATCCTCGATGTCGATATTGTCGCCAAAGAGGGTCTCCTTGCCGCTCTCCACGTCGATCACGCCCACCAGGCCGTCGCGTTTCTGACCAAAGTAGTACAGGAACGACGAGTCCTGACGGAAGGGATAATAAGCATTGTTGGGATAATTGTTGGGCGCCTCGTTATTGCCAAAAAGCACCACCACGCCACTCTCCATGAGTTTTTTCAACTCATTGCGACGCTCTACATAAACTTCTTTGTTAAACATAATTGATAGTATTTAGTTTTGAGTTTTCAGTCATCAGTTGTGAGTTAGTCAAATGTCAGAAAAATGACCTTTTTAAAAAAGAACGCTCAAAGTTAGCAATAAATTGCGAAACGTGCAATTTTTAAAACAACCTCAACAACAAATATACAACTTGTACAACACTTTTTTCAATGCACCATACACGATTTCGATAGATTTTGCTATTTTTGCAGATAAAACTGATAAAAGGGCGTTAGTTCTTTTAGGACTTTAAAGTCTTTAAGGTCTTTAGGGTCATGAAAAAAACACTAAATTTAAAAAGAAAAAGCATTATGCCTGAGAAACTTATTCGCCACAGTGGCAACTACCGCAAATTGCTTTCTTACCAAAAGACGGAGGTTATTTATGAGATGACCTTCTACTTTTGCCACACCTATTTGAAGCTTGGTGACCGCACAATTGACCAGATGGTGCAAGCGGCACGCAGTGGAAAGCAGAACATTGTGGAAGGGTGTGCCGCTTCGGCAACTTCGGCAAAGACCGAAATTAAACTGCTTAATGTGGCTAAAGCAAGTTTGCAGGAATTGCTCGAAGACTACATAGACTATCTTCGCACACGGAACCACAGGCAATGGGAAGAGGAATCTCAAGAATGGGTGGCTATGCGAAAACTTGGACGTGAGCATAACGATGCTGCTTTCTTTATGGAGATTTGTCGTACCCGCCCGCCCGAAACGATTGCTAACATGGCTATCATTCTCATTATGCAAGCCGACTACTTGCTTTATAAACAGCTAGAACGGTTGGAGAAAGATTTTGTGGAAAATGGTGGTTTCTCAGAAAAAATGGCCCGAATTAGGCGTGAACAGAGAGGTGTATAATATGACAGCAGTTGTCAGACAACTTTAATATATTAAAAAACACTACAAGGCACATACTGTCCACACACAAACTGTCTTGCCACTTAAATTGCGTCCATGGCGGTGATGGTGCGGAGGATGTCGAGGGCTTGGAGGACGGTGGTTACGTTATTGATAAGCATTGAGCGCTTGTTGTTTTTTTGGCGCAGCTGGCAGCGTTGCGGGTTGTGCTGCAGGTAGTTGATGATGCGTCCGAAGGCACGGGAGTTGTAATATGCCTTGTTCTCCTCACCCACGAAGTAGGCGTACATCTGGCCCTTCATAAGAGCAATTTTTTCTATTCCAAGTCGGCGTGCCGTGCGTCGCAGCGGCACGATGCGAATGAGTTCGCGCCCCACGTCGGGAATCTCGCCAAATCGGTCACGTAGGCGCTCTTCAAAGTCATCCACGTCGCGCTGACTCTCCATGTTGTCAAGTTCGCGGTAGAGCGATATGCGCTCGTTCTCCTGTGGCACATAATCGGCAGGGAACATGAGAGTCAAGTCGGTGTCGATGACGCAGTCGGCGGCAAATTCCACCTCACCGTCGCCACCTATGGCAATGTCGTCTTGAGCCTGCTCCATGTAGGTGTCGGCAAACTCCTCGGTCTTAAGTTCGAGCACTGCCTCTTTCAAGATTTTCTGATAGGTCTCGAAGCCCAGGTCGGCGATAAAGCCACTCTGCTCGGCACCCAGCAAGTTGCCAGCACCGCGAATGTCGAGGTCTTGCATGGCGATGTGGATGCCCGCACCCAGGTCGCTGAAGCTCTCGATCGCCTGCAGCCTGCGCCTTGCCACCGACGTGAGAGGCACTCCTGGCGGCACGAGCAGATAGCAGAACGCCTTGCGGTTGCTGCGCCCTACCCTGCCACGAAGTTGATGCAAGTCGCTGAGGCCGTAGTTCTGGGCATTGTTGATGATGATGGTGTTCACATTAGGCATGTCGATGCCGCTCTCGATGATGGTGGTCGCCAGCAGCACGTCGTAGTCGTGATTGGTGAAATCTATGATGCGCTGCTCAAGCTGCTCGGGCGGCATCTGGCCATGAGCCACCACCACTCGGGCATCGGGCACCAGGCGGTTGATCATCGCGTTGAGGTTGTAAAGCGGCTCGATGCGGTTATTAACAAAGAACACCTGACCGTTGCGCGACAACTCAAAGTTGATAGCTTCCTTCACCACATCGTCCTCAAGGGCGTTGATGCTGGTGAGGATGGGATAACGGTTGGCAGGCGGCGTGTTGATGGTGCTCAGGTCGCGCGCTCCCATGAGCGAGAACTGCAAGGTGCGCGGGATGGGCGTGGCACTCATCGTGAGAGTGTCAACATTGACCTTTAGCTGCTTGAGCTTGTCCTTGACGGCGACACCAAACTTCTGCTCCTCATCAACGACAAGAAGTCCCAAATCTTTGAATTTCACCGTCTTGCCAATGAGTTTGTGGGTACCTATAATAATATCGATCTTGCCTTCAGCAAGGTCGGCGAGAATCTGCTTCACGTCCTTAGGCTTGCGTGCACGGCTCAGGTAATCGACACGCACGGGGAAGTCCTTGAGGCGGTCGCGGAAGGTGTTGTAATGCTGGAAAGCCAGCACGGTGGTGGGCACGAGCACGGCAGTCTGCTTGCCATCGACGGCAGCCTTGAAAGCGGCACGTATCGCCACCTCGGTCTTGCCGAAGCCCACGTCGCCGCACACCAGGCGATCCATGGGTTTGTCCTTCTCCATGTCGGCCTTCACTGCCTGCGATGCCAGCAACTGGTCGGGGGTATCCTCGTAGATGAACGATGCCTCAAGCTCCTGCTGTAGAT
>JAEEVB010000013.1 GCA_016287065.1 Muribaculaceae bacterium | reverse complement strand
CGAATTTCACGTTTCTTGGCAGGGACATCGCTGTAGTTGCGATAATTGCGGGCAAAGGAATTGACCGAGGCCGACACTTTCGAGAAATGAGAACGACCTATTTTTGCGGGCAGCCCTTTGAGACGCTCGACCAAGGCAGGACAGTGGCTTAGATAAGCATCGTTCCTGTAACGATTGGCTTCGCTGATGCGGTTTTTAGCATCGCTCTCATTCCTGAACGCCGTGTTAGACGCAACAGCATTGGCTTTGGAATAATCGCTGTTCACTTTGTTGATGGCCGATAACTTTGAGGTAACATCGGTGTCGACAATCACTTTGTCGCCCTCGGTAGAGGTGAGCGACGAGAGCAGTTTGGCACGATTGTTCAAGCGATTGAGGTCGGCATAAGTCCAAGTATTGCGCAAAGCAGCCAAGGCATTGCTGGCAAACTGCGGAGCATAGGCATCGGCCATGAGGCGAAGTTGCTCGTCGCGTTGGGCCGCATCGATAAGTTCCTCGTTCTTGAGGAAGCATAGTTCATCGTAAACCCTGTCGAAAGCCTTGTCGAGGTCGCCACCATCATTAATGGCCTTCACATGATTGACCAACTGCTTGTAGTTATCATTATCGGGCGAGGGATTCTGCGGCGGCTCGACCTGTGTCTTCTGCCAATAGAGAACGCCAAATACGGCACCGGCCAGAGCCAGCAACAGCAGCAATATCTTGATGCTCGTTTTCATGTGGCTTAATTATTATTTTTAGACTTCAATTCATTAAAACCAGGTGTCTCAGCGTCCTTGACACTACCCTCGGTAGCAGGAGGCGGCGTGCCCGCACTCACATCGGTCTTCTTGGGAGGGAAGGTGAGTCGCTGGAGTTTCTTGATGTAGTTGCCGATGGTTATCTCATTATCGCCCTCATTCACAAAAGTGCCAGGCAAAGTGGGATTGCCTGAACTCTGAATGTCGACAATAGCATTGACCAGCTCGCTCCACTGGGGCACCTGCTGGCGAAGTTCAGGAAACTTTTTATCAAAACTCATCACGGTGGCAAAATCGTAGGTATTGAGTGCATCCCAAAGGCCAATAAAGCCTGCGTCATCGAGCGCTTGCCTATTCCAGGCAGGAGCATTCAAGGCTTCAAACTTAGGCGAAGGCTTTTGCGCAGGTTTTGGCTTTTGAACAGCAACCTCGGTTGTGGCCGAAGATTCAGGAACAGGCTCCGACGAACCACCAAACAGAGAGAGCAACAGCCATGCAACCCCCACAAGAATAGCGCCCGCAACTGCTCCTATGAGTAGCGACTTGAGGTTGAGCCCGCCTATTCCCTTAGAACTGTCCACCTTGTGCAATTGATTGACGCTACCAGAAACAACACGGTTGTCTTTGTTGGCCGAATAGCCCTTGAAAGGCGACTCTTCAAACGACTTGTTGCCCGAGAGGGTCACCTTGTCGCCATCGGGGAAGAGGAAGACGTAGCTCTGCATCTGTTTCATAAGTTCCACAACTACAGGCTTACCCTTGTAGTCGACCACAGCATCGTCATAACCCGGCTTGGAGACTTTCACTCGCACACCCCGCTTTAATTCGGCAAAGGGCACATCGGCGGTCGATGTGGGTGTAAGGGGCTTGCCATAAATGGAGATAGAACAATTCGGGACATTGCGTCGCGAATCATCAATCACATTGAAATGGGTGTATGGAACAATCCATCGCAATTCAGTCTCCTGCAAGTCGGGGAGTACCTGTGGATCGGTCTTGAGGGTCACTGGATGCACCACATCCTTGAAACCCTCTTTGCGCCAGACGAGCTGCATAGTAGCACCCTGATAGGCAAGGATGGGAGCGGTGAAAGGCCTCTCGCCTAAATAAGGAGTGAATCCCATGGTATTGCCGCGAGGAGGCATGACCGTGACGGTGCGAGCCAGCTGACGATTGGTGAGGTCGGTTGCCCCACGGCACACGAGCCCAGAAGCCTTGTCGATGAGGAACACAGCCTTATATTTCACGTAATCTGGTTGATATATATCATGTCCCAACAGGTCTTCGAGACTATAGTCGGTGCCTCGGCCATAATAACGCACGGCATAGCCTGCCAACGGATTGGAATTGGCATAGACGGGTAATACAGGGCGTTCAGGCACATCACGCAGAAACACATCGTTAAGTCGCTGTTCATTGATGAATCCGCCTGTCATCACCTCGGCATCTACCATCTCGATGAGTTGCCTCATGCGTGCAGCGGTGACATCGGCCTCGCGTGGAATGTAGAACCATGTTGCCACATGATCACCTACACGGCCCGACGACATCTTGAGTGAGCACAAATAGCAGCCACCCACATCAAAGGTGAGCATATAAAGTGCAGTGGTGGTAGCTTCGGGACTCACCAGAAAGGGAACGAAGTTGCCTGCTGCATCGGGAAATCCCAGGTTGCGCAGGTCGTCGCGCGTATCGTGGGTCTTGCTTGCCCAGTCGCTGATGTTCACATTGGCCTGATAAGCTACTGCCAGGCCGGCACTGATATTGTTGATCTTAATACCTATCTTGCTCATCGTCTGAAAACATTAATAATTGAAGAAAACATACCCGTTTTTTTACGTCCTGTGCGGTCGAGAATGAGTCTCACCACAGCAGTGGCAGCATTGGCGTTGAAACGGCAATAGTCCTGGAAGCACACCTCGCCCAGCGAGAAGGGAACAATGCCCACCTCGCCACCATTAATCTGGTTCTGCTTGCAAATGTTCAACACACCATTATAGAAACCCTGATAGCGCTCAGTGATGTAACGTCGCAACTCGGCCTGCAGCTCGGCTCCGTGAAGTTTTGCCTTATCGACTTTGGAAATGAGGAGATAAATGCCGTCGGTGTCGCGCTGGAAGATTTTGGTGCGATTGATGTATTGCAGAGCCGCATCAAGATACTGGCGCTGAGCAAGCCCCTCGTACATGCGGTCGTCGGCACCATACTCTATGACAAAGAAGTGAAGTTTACGGTTGCCCGAACGGTTGTTCACCATCACATCGGTGAGGGTCTGCAGTGCAGCAGCCTCTTCTTGCGTGAGGTCTTCGTGTGCGTCATATTTGTACATACAACGCACCAATTCGCCTGCCAGGTCGATGCAGGTGATGGGATGCACATATTTGTCGTGTGAATGCAGGTTGAAGCCCATCTCGTAGGTCGAATAGATGGAAGTGCCTTCGGGCAACACTCCAATATTACCATCGTCGTTGAAGAGAGTGGCCAGGCGTATCATGTAGCCATAGCCCTGACAGGTGTTATCTTTTGACATGCTCAGTGCCACCCGGCCGTTGTCGGCCACGCTGAGAATGGCTCCGAGGGCACAACTCTTGCCGCTGGAAGGAATACCCCAGAAGTAAATTTCGGTGGACTCGCGATTGATGCTTGAGATGGGAATGGGCACCTGGAACTGCTGAGGCATATCATGTCTGAGCATTGCTTCGACAAAAGCACGGTCGATGCCAATGAGAGCAAAGTCGTCGAGGGTGATGAAATTTTTCTCGAAAAGCGACCTGATGACACCCGAATTCACGATATTATGGTCTTGCTTGAGCGCCTCAAGAAAATCGTCCTTGGTGATGTGCTTTCTATCAACCTCGTCCAGAATCAGGTTAACAATGGTGATTTCCTTCTGCATCACGCGCTTATCGGTCTCAATGTCCTTGATGCGCTTCTTGAGTGCTTCAATACCCACGCCCATAAACTCATCGAGCTGAATCTGGCGCAAAATGTTACGGGCCTCATCGGCAAAAGGACTCTTGGGATAATTGTCGGCATACTGCTTAAGAGCATCTTTGCTGTTCTTGTCGACCAGAGCCCAAGCCTGTTCGCTCTCACCATAGGCCTGTTGCTGAGCCTGTTGCAATTCAGCATTAGCCTGCTCGGCAAGGGCTAGCTGCTTGCGTTTGCGTGCCTCGTCGCGATGGCGCCCGTCTTGATGGTCGTTGAGATAGGTCTGATAGGCCTCGACAGTGTTAGCCAAGCAAGCGGCATTCCAGTCGGGTTCATCGCTATTCTGCATGATATCAAGCACTTGTTTGCGCTTCTCAGCCGAAAACTGTCCATAGGTATTGGAAGGATTACAAAGCCTTTCATAGGAAGTGAGACCCTCGCGAATGTATTTTACGAGATCTTCGGCGGTATACTGGTCGATATTATCAAAAATGGCTTGTTCTGAAGGCATTTCAATATAATATTAAAAGATTGATATTCTAGAGTTTAAACATTCCAAAGTCATTTTCCGTGCCATTGTCGGCATTATTGCCCGAAGAAGCATCATCGCCAGCAGCGGGCTGACAGGTATCTGGCTTGACCTCGGGAGCCATGCTCATGCCACCCAGCGACTTGCGACGCCCCAAAAGGCGATATACGCTCTTGCTGTGGCGCGTCTGCAACAGATAGGGAAAGAGCAACAGACAAAAGATAGCAATGGCAAAGCCAATGGCAGCGGGCTTGGGAGCTTCCATCGAAGAATAATAAGAGTCGAGTTTGTCAAGAATGCCCACAGCGTTGTTGATGATGCCACGGTCGTCGTCAAAAGGCTTGGTATCGGAACCCGCCAGTTGCTCGGCCTTGAGAATGGGCGAGGAGAAATCCACGAGCCGGTTGCGCCATGCCCGCATCGCCTCTTTAATTTCTTTGATATTGCCAAGCAGAAACACATTCCAAGTGCTGGGTTCCTGATTGGCATCCTGAATCCATTGAATTGACTTTTGCTTCAGCTCGGTGAAATTGGATCCCAGCAGTTTGTCGGTAAGGCCCTGCTTCATCACCTCACGCTGCACCTCTTTGCTGCTGATGCCTCCAAAGAGTGCGGCATTGTTTGCTGCCAATGAACTATTCAAGAAGCCATCGAAAGCGTCAACTCGTTGATTGGCGTAGTTCTCGTAAAGGTCGAAAAGACCTGTCGAGGCATTGATGCCGTCCTTGAATGTAGTCACAATCTCATTGTTGTGATCATGCACATTCCAGAAGTGAACAAGTGGCCCTAATGAGAGAATGAAAATAACAGGGCAAGTGAAGATGAACACTCTCTCTAACTGAATGGACTTCTTGAGTGTTATGAATTGCCCTGAAGTGCCCTTGAGCATCTGAGGGGTCACAAACCAGAAGATGAGCAGCACGACGATAATGGCGGTGATGATGCCCGCCACGAAGAAATTGCCGTGGGTCCAGTACGAAGCCCCCAGAAAGGAGAAATATGCCATAAGAATCACCGCCAGAAAGGTGAAGATGTGACTCCATGAAAATTTTAAGAACTTGTTCATCGGTATTATAGCAAGTTAAAATGTTTCTTGATCTCAGGCTGCCTTGCGCTGTGACGAGGCAGGTGTGCTGGGCCGTGTGGCTGCCCCACCCGACTGAGGAGCACGACGAGGCGGCGTAGTAGCTTCGGGAGTGCGGTCGGCGGGCAAATTGCCACGCTTCACGGTAAGCAGTGCCTTGTCGGCCTGTATCATGGGCCCCGCAGTTGTAACCAGATTCTTGCCAGTAGAGCGCAGCACCGAGAGAGCTTGTGAGACCGTGATATTACGGTTCACCGACTTCATGAGCGCTACAGTTCCCGTCACAATGGGTGCAGCCATACTGGTGCCATCGGCTATCTCATAATTTTTGGGAGCAGGAAATGCGCTGATGATATCCTCACCTGGAGCCGAGACCGATGCTCCCACCATGTAGCCACGACTGCCATAGTTGGAGAAGAACGAGAGTTTGCCATTGGGATTGATGGCGGCCACATTGATGGTAGCGCTAGAGCGCAACTGCGGGTAAGACGAAGCAAGCAGGGTTTCATTACCCGAAGCAAACACGATGATGCACTTGTGTGCCCTTGCCACCTCGTAGATGCGGTTCCACACCTTCTGGGCAGGTTTGAAAGCATCACGGGCAATCTCTTCGAGACGCGAGACAGGCTGACCCTGCAATATAGCCATGCTGGGACCTACCGAAACATTGACCACATCGGCACCCTTGTGGACAGCATACATAATGCCCGCCACAAGCGACGACATGGTGCACATGCCGTTGTCAAACACCTGCACAGGCATGAGTTTGCACTTAGGCGCCACACCAGTTACACCTTGAGCCACCTTGGCATCGCTTCCCACGGCAAGACCAGCCACATGAGTGCCATGCCCCTCGCCGGTCGAGAGCCGGTCGTCGCGACGGAACACGTTATAGGCCTCGACAATGCGGCCTCGAAACATCTCATGACGCAAGTCGAGCCCATCGTCAACAACAGCCACTTTCACCGAGGGGTCTCCCTTCGACATGATCCAGGCCTGCTTGAGATGAATAGCATCGATGTGCCAACCTTCGCGTCCACGAACAGGTTGCTGACGCTGTTGCCGCTGAAGGGCATTAAACTCGTGGGTTGCGCCGAAACGCATCATCACGGTCTCGTCGAAAGCAATTGAAGCCGGGTCAGGAATCTTTTGAGGTATGGCAGCACACATCGATTCCACTTCATTAATGGGTACTTGCACCTGCAGCCAGGGTACGTTCTTGTCAACTCCTACGATTTTATACTTGGTGGAATCGGGGAAGTTGCGTTTGAACTCGCGCACAAACTTGTCAAGATCGGCCCTGGCATCCTCGAAAAAAACGTTCACGCGGTTGCCAATAATCTGTCGCCCGTCCGGAGTCGTGATAACGGGAAGATCCTCTCCCCCATCGCCAATATTGGGCGGTGCCACAGGAAAGTCGGGCAAAGAACCATCGTCGCCAACGATATCGACAGGGCCGGTATCGGAGTCAGGATTAGGTCGGTTATCGTCGATAGGGCCATTGGGGCCATCAATACGGTCGATGGGTCGGCCAGGACCACCGGCATAAATGGTGTCGCCATAGACGTTACCCGTATCAACAACCGGAGTAGTCATAGACCGGCAACCCTTGATACCCAATAAAATGAGCAAGGCAACAAGAATGCCGAGCAGGACTGCAAGCAGTGCCCACAGCCAATTAAAACCACCACTCTTCTCATAGCCGGCATTGAAGGTCATATCACGATCCACAATCATGTTCACGGGGTTCACGTTCCAACCCGTGAACTTATAACCCTTATTGGGAGTGATGACAGGAATCTCGTTGGCCAGCAACACCGAACCGCGAGTTTTCTTGATGAAACTGGGTCCGGAAAGCGCACCATTAGTTCCTGCATCGAAGAAGACAGTGCATTCACCATCATCAAGAGGCATCTCTGGAGGAAGTACGGGCGGAGTCTCGGGGGGAGGTGCCACGGCGTTGAAACGTGCCACAAAGGTGAGGTCGTGATTCACCACCGTGCCTTGCGGGTGTGGATCCCATCCCAGAAACTCACAGTTATCGTTGACGATGAGTTCGGGAAGATCTTCGGTAGCAATCACCGTGTTTTCACGACGGGTGAGCGTACTGTATTTGGGCACCCTGAACGAAGCCATGGCAGGATCGCAAATGAAGTGAACCTTGTAGAAGTTGGCCTCCTTGCCCACATGCACCGTGATAGAGCCTGTGGGACTGTAGAGTTCGGGGTCGGGGGTCATACCCCATGCCACCATCACCACCTTGTCGTCGAAACAGTAGATGAACTCATCGTTCACATATTTGATGGCGCTCTTGAGAATAATGCGGTCGTCACCACGCATCTCGTCGATGTGACGCTGATAATGCTCTATGGTTTTTCTCTTGATTTCAAGATACTTGGCCTTTTCAGTAGCGGGAAGATTGTTGAGACTGATGGGTTGCTCATTCCAGGGAGTTGTGTACCACTCGATGATGTCGTCATCGATCTGGTAGACCGGCATAGCGATGAAAGAGCGATAATCGGGTGCAATTTCCCTGTTGATGATAGCCGAAACGGTTTCATAGCGCATGTACAGAGGGTCTTTGCCAATACCCTGAATGTCGGTAAAGGCAGCCCTATCGGTCGTACAAAGCAAATTCTTATCGAAAGGTCTCATATTGCTATATAATTAAGAGTGTAAAAACTACTACTGGTATAAAGTGTCGCACTTGTCGATGATTTCTTTGAGCCTGCTGTTGGCCTCTTTGTCATAAGAAGGCACTTCGCTGATGAGCATGAGTCCCACCATGACGCGGTTCTTCCATCGCATGAAGTTATCCCACCAAGGCAGTCGGCGCAAAGTGGCAACATCGTTCATGGTGTAGCCCGCTCCCTGCATGATGCGCGACGACATATCGAAGGCATCAAGAGACTCGCCCAGAGTCATGTCGACCTCTGAGGCCGGTGGCTCATTGACATCGACCTTGATGTTGAGTTCCTGGGCATTCTCAAGAGCCTTGGCCTGGTGCTCGGGAGTCATGAAGTCGCGTCCAACGGTAGCCACGAAGTTATTGAGCATGACGGCAGCACAGTCGGCAATGACGTTAGGCTGCAGAGCCGTATCGAAGGCACTCAGGTAATTGGCCACCTTGTCGGTAAGGAAAGCCTTGAGCCCCAACTGCGAATAAAGCACCTGAAGCATAACGGCAATGCGGTCGGCATGATTCACCTTGCCCTCGAGATGTGAAACGGCCTGATTGAGGCGGTCGAACCACAACTGCGAGATGTGTAGCATGATGACGTCGGCCCAAGTGGTGGGAATGTTCTCGTTGCCCTCCACGATGTCGGCCAGTTCAATGCCTTGAGCCTGGAAGTTGTCGGCAAGCAACTGCTCCTCGAGTCCATAGTAATCAACGAGTTTCTGTAGTGCCATCTCGCGTGAATCGTCGGGCATGATGGCAGCATTGAGGCGAATCATGTTGATGGCCGACATATCGACGGGCACATCGGAGTGCAACTCCACGATGCTATACACGATTTTACGAATCTCGACAGGGTGCACCATAAACTCGTTGATAATCTTGCCCAACGCCGATGAATCTTTACCAAAGAGGAAGTCGAGGCTCAGTCGCACCTCTCCTGCCACGCGCTTGGCATAGTTCTTCTTGTTGACCTGGTCTTCAGGAATGTGATAGGCGACCAGTTTCGACTTGACGCTCGACTTGATAGCCTGCAACTCGCCGAAATACTTCTTGTAGCGAGCATCATCGAGTGAAGAAGAAATGCTGCTCAAATCGTCGATAATGGCCTTTGAACCATCGTTGTTCAGGGTAGCAGCATCGTTCCAGGCCTTTTCGGGGTCGGCAAAATGAGCCTTTACAAAGGGGAAGTCGGTGAAAGAGCGTTTCAGGTGCTCACGATAGGCGGGATACTCCTCGGGTATCACCTCCTCGATCTCGTCGCTTACACCCTCTTTGTAGCCACTGAAGATTTGCTGGTCGCGCGACCAGAAGAAATCGCGCAGCATGTAGATGCTCTGGAACTTCTCGGAATTGAACCCAGCACTGGGGTCAACCCAGTTATCGAACCAACTATAGGTCTTAGGTTTCACCACCTCATCGCTCAAAGTCTTGAGGAAACGGGTTTTCCAGCGGTCGCTCAACTGCGATTTACCCTCAATCTCGTTAGTCCATTTCAGGTCGGTATTGAACTTGGTGGCGATAATGAAGAAGGGTGAAACGCCATTGGTCGACTTGATGTAAGTGCCACGCTTCTCAGGCGAATCGCCCACATTTTCCAGAATCCAGTCGTTGAGCGACTCCCCTATCTCGCTCTGCCCCGTCATGTCCTGATGCTGGCAGAACAGCACCACATTGATGCGCAACGAGCGCGAATACTTGTTGAAGAGATAAGCCACCTTGCCGCGTCGCAACATGTTGCTCAGTTCCTTGCCCACATTCTCCTCATGAATGCTCTCGCGGCGACGGGCTCCGGGGAAGTCGAGCAGGTCGAGTTTCTGGAGGAAAGGCTTGCTATCCTGCACACCGTCGGGCAAGACAAAGGTAAGCTCGGCCGTGAGTGCCGACAAATAAGCCTTGCTGAACTCGGCATCGAGCATATTGCCGTCGGGACCATAGACCTTAGAAGTACACTCCACATTCTCAGAGGGCAAGCGTTTCTTGTCGCACACGCTATCGAGCCAGCTAACACTCAAGATGGTGCCCTTGTTGCGCAGTACAGCGTCGAAAGGCACATAGATGATGGGCTCGAAGTTCAGTTTCTCAAATTCCTTGATGATGGAATTGAAGAGTTCGGTAATCTTCTCGTTCCTGTTCCACAAGAGACTGAAGATGGCACCCCAGTTCTCAACTGCCACATATTTGATGACGGGACTCACCTCCTTGCAGAAGTTGGAGTTAATCACATTCACGGCATTGTTACCAATGAGCGAGGAGAAGTAGTCCTGAATATCGTAGATGTCGTCTTCGCTGATGAAATACTGCGGTGTTGTGCCCTTGAGTGTGATGAGTGCCTGCGAGAGTTGCTCGTTGATTTCGTTCTTGTCGAGCACAGTGCTGGTATTGATTTTCACGTCTTTATAGTAGGCATCGGAGAGGAAGAGTATGATATCGACAATAGAGAGGGTGCGGATCTTCACATAGTTCTTCATCTTCTCATTGTCGGTGTGTGCCGTGAAGCGGGTAATGACACCTGTCGACTCTTCCTTGCTGGTATTGCCACCACTGGGGTTCATGTCGTCGATGAAACTGAACACGCCACCAGCACCATCGGAGATGCGCAACTGGTCCTTGTTGGTCGAGAGCAGACTGCTCATGAGGTAGGACTTGCCCACCTGGCTCTCACCATAAGCCGCAGCCGAGCAGTTCTCCTCGAGCGCAAAGTGAATCTTCTTCAACTGCCGCCGTTTCGACTTGAAGTCTTCGATGAAGGTGGCCGACGGGTAATACTTCTCGGCCCACGCGATTGAATCGTTGACAACAGCAATTTGCCTTTCAATATCTTTGATTGTTGTATCTTTTTCCATCTTCTTGATATTTATAAGATTAGAAGTTAAATTCACCTGAATCGAGCCAGTAGCAATCAGAAGCGCCCAGACTCTGAATCATGATTTCGATGTCGCGCGGTGGCACGTCATTTCCGTTCACATCGGTGATTGAAGAAATCTCTATGTTCTCACGATCGTTGGGATCGCGCTCAAGTGTAACCCTGAAAGGCATGCGATGACGCAGGCGTTCACAATCTTCATTGAGCTTAGCCACCACAACGGCATCGATGATGTCCTGTCCTTCATCTTCCATGCGACGACGAATGGATTCCATCATCAAATCGTAGTTGAAGTCGATGGCATAGAGTTGACGTGAGGGATAGGCGTCGATGTCTACCTGCTTCACGCTCAAGAAAGTGGGGAGAGCCTTGACAATGATGTCGCCATTGTTCTTGTGAGGTTGCACCACATACTTATCGTTGTTGAGCGGAGGTGTCTCGATGTAATTCACCACCGACTTGAGTTTCTCGGCCAGCAGTGACGAGTCGAGTACAAAGTTCTCGAACATGGAACCGTCGGTAGCGTAGTAGCCAATAGCAGCACCGAGCACCACCACCGTCTTGGTATCCTTGATGTAGCCAGTGTTCTGGCTGGGATACCAGTCGCCGGCATAGTAGTCGTTGAGAGTGATGAGGCGGTCGGGAGCCACAGTATAGTACTTGAGGAAGATGTCACGAATGGGTTTCAATGCCGTTGGACGACCCGAGAGGATGACTATATCGCAGCGATATGTGAACATGATGGCTGCCACCTTTTTGAGCAGTTCATCGAAGGAGCGAGTCACAATCTTCGCCACCTCATCGGCCACAAAGTTCCACTCAAGTTGCTTAAGGTCGAGACCAAAGTGATCGGTGAATCGCTCAAGCACCATAGGATTGGGTTCATTACCCTCCCACACGTCCTTGTAGTGCACCGTGCAATCGGCACTGCCGTCGGCGAGCAACTGCAAGAAGTGGTACATGAGTGGCACTGACACCTGCAGGTTGAAGTCGCGACGCATGATGCGATTGTGCATCGACTGCTCGGCATAGTCATGACCGAAGAAGTTCTTCATGAGCTGTCGGAAGTCGTCGGCACTCATTTCGGGCAAATTCTTCCGGATTGCCGAGTTCGGGCCCTCGATGATGAGCCCTTGAATCAGCGACTTGAGCATATCGTCGCCAGCATAATAGAAACTGTCGTAGAACACCGGGTCGGGGATGAGGGTGGTGACGGGGTCCTTCTTGAAGGTATAGTCGCATATCATAAGATCGGACGTGCCTGCACCAATATCAAGCGAGCCCACGGTGAGACATGGCTTGCCATTCTTCTCCTTGCCATAGAGTTTGAAGAACTCGTCGCAATTGCCCTTATACTTGTAACCCACCTCGGCATACATATAGACGAGCTGCGAACAGGTGGCCTCGTCGTAATACCACACCGGCTCGTCGTCGTTGCGGTTCTTGTAGACGGGAACGATGTCGACCGGCTCGCTATCGCCATAGAAGTTGGCGATGAGCTTCTGCGCATCGCGGGCACAGTTAACCAATGCAAAACGCTCGGTCTTTGACATGGTGGTGGGACAAGTGATGATGATGCGCTTGATGCGCCTGGGCATCGATGCCTTGCCATGATAGGTGCGATAATCGGGACTATTGATCTGGTTGCGCGCCTGCGCCAGCATCTCCAGGAAGGAGAAAGTCATGAGCGAACGGCGCGAGTAGTAGTGTGTGCCACCACCATGCTCCAGGTCAACGCGTCCATCGTCGGTGAGGTGGTCGGTAATACCCTTGAGTTCCAAGATGTGCTTGTTTTTCTCACCTTCCAATACCAGATATTCCCATTCCTGCTTGTTGCGCTTGCCATCCCACAGGTAGCGCTTGGGGCTGGAATAGGTCGAGAGCATATCGCTCGTGAGCTCGGCCTCTACAGTGGAATGAATCAGATAATTGGCTTCTTTACCCAGTCGCAACAGGCTGGGATAAGTGAACTGCTTGGTCTCGTTCATGCCACAGTCGCCGAAGTCCACTTTGCGGAAAGCGACACGCATGTCGAAGGCTCCTTCATATTGCAGCAACTGCGGATTCTCGCCATCGGTTATGAGGCGTGTGTAGTCTTGCAGTCGCAGACGATCGATTGACTTGAAATCCTGGCGACGCGGACCCTCTACAAGCAGCGCTGTGGTGCGGGAGTTGCCTATATCCACAATCATGTCGACGTTGAGCCGCTCCACATCGTTGTCGCGCAGCAGCTTGAGCTTGGGGAACTTGGCCTTCTGCGCTATATAGCTCATCAAGAAAAAGTAGGATGAGATGTATGACATGCGATGCTTCTCGTTGCGAATGGCACCCACGCTGCGCACGCCCGGATGCACGAGTCGGCGCAGATAGTCGTCGATATAACTGCATTTCTCGTTAGAAGCCGAGCAATACTGTGTGAGCAGTATGTCGTTAGAACATACCTCAAATTCTATCTCGTTCTGGAACTTGTCGGAGAAGACAGGCGACTCGGCATATTTACCTTTAGTGTAGTCGACACGCGTGTCGATGGCGAGAATCACGTGGAACTTGAGTTTCCCCTCTTCCTCGCCACGAGAAATGAGCTTGCATCGCACCCAGTTGAAGGGGCCTAGCTCAAACACGCCTGCGGTGCGCAGCTTGAAGTAAGGCACAGGCAGCCACTCGTTGATGAGGTTCGGGAGCTTGTTGGACGTATCGGAGAATGACATCTTGTAGATTTCCTCGGTCAATTCGCCAGTGCCATAGTCGATGGCAATGGGCTTGATGAAGCCATCGCGCTCAATTTGAGCGGCATCGAGGTTTTTAGCACCCTTGGCGAGGTAGCCGTTGTCGTAGAGGTCTTTCTGGGAATAGAAAACTGAACGTCCCTCGTCGTCGATGCACTCGAGCACATCGAGGTGATAGAGCCCCTGGTCTTTATCATACCACTCGCGGAACCACTTCTTGAATATTTCTTGAGAATCGATCTCAACAGGAAATGAGATGAGCTGAATGCCCGAATTAGCAATATAAGAGTACTCCATGATTAATTAGTTCATTAGAATCATTAAGAATTGCGGTAAATCACACCTTATTTATAATAATAACCACAAATTTAACACGAATAATCCATATTTTCACACATTGCCCCTCATAAATTGTTGTAAACCACGTTAAAAAAAACCAAAGGCCCTCGCAACATGACCAGAGGCTGCGTCAGGGCACAAAAAAAGGCTATCGCCGTGATGGCGAAAGCCTTTTATGAGTTAATCATCAAAATTGAATATTCTTATTTAAGCACTTTGCTAGCGACACGGGTGCCGTCGGTGTAGGTGGTTACCATCACATTCACACCGTCGAAGGGCTTAACACTTTCTATACCAGCCAGGTTGTAGTAAAGCACACTGGCCACCGTCTTGTCGGTGTGCAGGTCATAGACGGGCGTAGAGAAGATGTTGAAGGTGAAAGGTTCGATAGCGCCATCTCCTTCGCCATCGGGATTGCCGGTAGAAAGCCAGATGTCGTGCACAAAAATATCGGTATTATCGCTCACCTCCTCGGGAATCATCACAGCAAAGACCAGCAGGGCGTCGTCGCCCACGGGAATGCGTTTTCCCTGATCCTCGGCATCACACACATAGATGCGGAACGAAGCGTCGTCGGGCTCATTAGCAATCACCGAGAAGGCATCGTACTCGTCGGTTTCGTCAAGACGGCCTTCGGGCACCAGGAGCACAAACGACTTTTTCCCTTTGGTACCAATACCAGCATCCTCGGCCGAAAATTTCTCAGGAGTCCAGCCTTCGGGATAGTCGAAATAGCACTGAATAGAGGCATATTCCACTTCAGGATTGGTGAAGACAAGTTTCACAAAAGCCACTTCGCCAGGCTGCACCGACTCGGGGTCGATGACCTCAAACGAAATCTTTGTCGACGGGTCGAGATTGCCGTCGGCAGCAAATGCAGGCTTAGCAGCAAAGGCGAGCAAGGCAAACAGCAGTAAAGATTTCAGTTTCATAACGGTGAATGTTTAAAGGTGGTTATCAAATAATATATTAATGTGTCACTATCACAAAAGGCAAAGATAAGCATAATTTTCATGAAATGCAAAATTATTTGCACATAAAAGAAAAAGGCTCTCGCCCATGGGCGAAAGCCTTTTGTGATTTAAATCAATAAGAGAAAATCTTATTTGATAACTTTGCTAGCAGCCTTAGTGCCATCGGTGTAAGTAGTAACCACTACGTTCACGCCGTCGAAGGGCACATTGCTCTCAACACCAGCGAGGTTGAAGTACTTCACACCAGCAACAGTCTTAGTAGCGTTAACGTCGTTAACAGCGGTAGTCACTGAAATGTTGAAAGTAGTGTCATCGAGCTCGCCATCAGCGGGATCATCGGGAATACCGGTAGAGAAGGCCTGGCCAGTCACTTGAATAGCGTTGTCGCCAGCAGGAGCATCTTCAGGAACCTGAACTGCGAAAACGAGGAGAGCATCGTCGCCAGTTTCGATCTGTTCGTTAGCAAGGCTCATCAAAACCCATCCATAAGCAGTGGGATCCTCAGTAGGAACAGCACCTGTTGCAGAGAATGCATCGTGGTTGTCGGTTTCGTCGGCACGGCTTTCAGGAATAATTTGAACAAAAGCTTTTTTAGTCTTGGTGCCAATACCAGCATCAGCCTGCGAGAACTCAACTGCAGTCCAGCCTGCGGGGAAAGTGTAGTGAGCTTCAATAGAAGCATACTGAACATCGGGGTTGGTCACAGTAACAGCCACATAAGCGACTTCACCGGCTTTCACGCTACCACCTTCGTTAATGACAGCATGCGACAGATTAGTTGTCGAAGCCAGCTCAGCTGATGCTGCCAAAGAACAAACTGCAAAAGCAGTAAAGAGTAAAGATTTAATCTTCATAATCAATTGATTTTTAAGAGTTAATAAATTTATTAATTACAATTAGTTAATTACAAATCATAGATAATCGGGCACAATACCGATAAAAAATCAAAGTATAGAGCACCTTTTATTTGACAAAGGTAAGCATATTTTTTTTAATAGAACAACTTTTTCGGTTTTTTTTTCAATTTTTTTTTTGATTTTTTTATTAACAACCAAAAATAGTGGGAAGCACATAAAGAAAACCATGTTGCCCTACCCTAATGGGTCATGAGAGAAAATCAAGATTGCTGAGCCAGGAATTTCTCGGCATCGAGAGCCGCGCGACAACCTGTTCCGGCAGCAGCAATAGCCTGACGATAGCGTGGATCGGCAACATCACCGGCAGCAAAAACACCCTCGACGCTCGTAGCAGTGGTTTTGCCTGGAATAACGATGTAGCCGGCATCGTCGAGTTGCAGTTGACCCTTGAGGAAAGCGGTGTTAGGCTGATGTCCGATAGCCAGGAAGAAACCGTCGATGGCAATATCGAACTCCTGTTCCTCGGGGGTGCCCAAGAACTTGACCAGATGTGCGCCCTCCACCCCGTTGTCGCCAAAGAGGCCACGGGTGTTGGTATTGAAAAGGATCTCGATATTCTCCTTCTCCATGACACGCTTCTGCATGGCAGCCGAGGCACGGAGATAGGGCTTGCGCACAATCATGTAGACTTTTGATGCCAGATTGCTCAGGTAATCGGCCTCCTCACAGGCAGTGTCGCCACCGCCCACTACGGCCACCACCTTCTTGCGGTAGAAGAAGCCATCGCAGGTGGCACATGCCGAGACCCCCATGCCAGCATACTTCTTCTCGTCGTCGAGCCCCAGATACTTGGCCGAGGCACCGGTAGCGATGATGAGGGTATCGGCTTCGAGGTGCTTCTCGCCATCGATGGTGACGCTGAATGGCCGCTGAGAGAGGTCGACATCGGTCACCACACCGGTGCGCAAGTCGGCGCCCACATTCACGGCCTGCTGGCGCATGAGGTCCATGAGGTTGAAGCCATCAACGCCATCGGGGAAACCGGGGAAGTTTTCGATGGCAGTGGTCTGTGTGAGTTGTCCACCGGGTAGAGGTCCACTGTAGAGCACGCTCTTCACATTGGCTCGTGCCAGATAGATGGCAGCGGTGTAACCGGCTGGGCCAGAGCCCACAATCAAGCATTTTACTTTTTCAATTTCCATATCTTTGAGAGTTTTTCTTTTTTTCGTCTGACGTCTTGAAGACCTTAGGGTCTTATGGATTTTTGGGTTTTATGGGACTTCGGGGAATTCTGGGAAATCCGGGAAATCTGGGAAATCTGGGAAATCCGGGAAATCCGGGAAATTTGAGATTAGCGCAAATCCACCACCTCGGTACCGGCAGGCACCAGTTTCTTGTCGAAGACAAAGGTTGAGGCAGGATAGCTCTGCTTCGTCTTATAATTGGTGAGTTTGAGTTTATAAGTTCCATTATTAGTCACATAGTCGGCTGCAGTGAGCACATAGGCCTTGGAGATGTAGAGCGTGATTGATTTCACATTGCCTTTCTTCTTGGGAGAGAGTTTGATGGCATAACCCGACTTGGCCTTGAGCGAAGTCATGGCAAAGGCATCCTTGAGCGACTTGGCGGCCGCGAGCGGATTGGTCATCTGCAGGTCTTGAGCGGTGGGGTCGATGATGTTCACCTCACCGGTCTGGTCGGAGTAGGTCCACTGGGTCTTGCCGTTGAACCACGATTTCACGTCGTTAGCCAGAATGCGGAATTTGGCACCCTGCATCACGATAGTTCCCTTAGAGCCATTCATCGAGTAGCTTGCGCTGATGGTGCCTCCAGCCTTGAAAGCGGCCACCATCTTGTCGAAAACGGCTGTGGCATTCTGTGCCTGAACCGATATGGCCGCAAAGATAAGTATGAGTGAAAATAATTTCTTCATCAAAAACAAATATAAGCGTCTTAGTTATCGTCAATCATTTAGACTGCGCTAACCAAGAAAAGTTACATGAAAAGTTGGTCAATATCCATGGGCGTAAGGAGCACCTTGCGGGGTTTGCCACCCTGCGAGGGTCCAACGATGCCGGCAGCCTCCATCTGGTCCATGATGCGACCAGCACGGTTGTAACCAATCTGATAACGGCGCTGGAGCGAAGAGGTTGAAGCAGTGGCGCCACTCTGCACAATCCACTTGGCTGCCTCCTCGAAGAGGGAATCGCGGTCGTTGAGGTTACCTCCCTCGCCCGAGTAGTCGCCACCAACACCGCCATCATCGTTAGACACGACGTATTCGGGCAACTGGTAACACTGCTCGTGATTCACGTTGAGGTCGCGATCTTCCTGCTGCTTGATGAAGTCGCACACTTTCACAACCTCGGGGGTGTCCATGAAGGGGCACTGCAGACGTGTGATGTCGCCATCGACCTGGAACAGCATA
>JAEEVB010000243.1 GCA_016287065.1 Muribaculaceae bacterium | reverse complement strand
AAGCCTTACTTCAGCGTAGCTTCGGGTGGTGGCACAGGCCGCACCCTGCACCCCGACAACATGGCCGCTGGTCCTGCCAGCTACGGTATGACCGATACACTGGGCCGCATGCACAGCGACGCACAGTTTGCTGGCTCGAGCTCGGTTCCCGCTCATGTTGAGATGATGGGCTTCTTGGGCATTGGCAACAACCCCATGGTGGGCTGCACCGTGGCTGTGGCCGTTGACGTGGCCCAGGCTCTCGCCAAGTAAATTGAAAATCATCATTGCAGTTTAATCGTCTGCAATTTGATACTCACAGCAGGCGCCTGTCTTTTGACGGGTGCCTGTATTGTTTTTAGCCACCATAGGAAGTCACCGTATTGCCAAAGATTGGTGCTATCGTAATTGGTAGTTAATCATTGTATTTAATAGTTTTTTGCTGTTATTTTGTTTTTTAAGAAAAAAAATAGTAATTTTGAGTGGTCTATAATCTATATATTGTAAGATTATAAAAATCTACAACTATACTTTATTTACAATCTATAAGATAATCTTTATTATTAACTTAAACCAAACGCAATGAAAAAGTTATTACTTTTTGCAGGCTTGTGCATGATGGCTGTAGCAGCTTATGCACAGAATCCGTTTGCCTATGGCTTGAAGGCATCGGATGTTGAAAACGGCAAGGTGACCTTCAGCTACACGCTGAATGCTGCCGCCGAGAGTGTTGTGATCAACTTCATTCCTGCCAATGGCAAGGGTGAAGGCGAACCCTTTGAGGTAACTGGCGACGGCCTTACCGCTGGCGCACACGAAGTGGAAGTTCCCGTCGATGGCTTTGCTGATGGCGAGTACACCTGGTCGATGACCGTTAAAGGTGCATTGGTAGAGACACCAACCAAAGTGACGCCATCTGAAACCTTCTGGAGCCCCTATGGCATCGCAATTGACAAGAACCCCCAGAGCCCTAACTTTGGCCGTATTCTTGTTACCGAGTGCCAGCCTACGCTGCCCAACAGCTACTGGACCTCAGCTCAGCAACAAGGTGTGGGTCCCGGTATCTATGCCTATGACCCGCAGTTTAACCGCATTGAGAGTTCTGAAGGCAAGTATGGATGGAATGGTGGCGTCAGCTTCCAGAACTATTCCTATGCCGACGTGACTGGCGGTACTTCCACCACGTTCGGTCCGAAGAAGGTGCGCATCAGCGACGATGGCCGCATCTTTGTAGGTACGCTCGACGTGCAGAATGCTCCTATGTATGAATTGAATCCCGACAACCTTGCCGAGTGGACTCCATTCTTCCAGGGAGCACAGTCGATGACAGAAGCTGAAACTCCCAGTTGGAACCTGTTTGACGAAGATGGCAATTTTGTGGCTGGTTACAGTGCCGCATTCGACGTGTGTGGCGAGGGTGGTGACCTGACAATGGTTAACCTCTCCTGCTCGCGTGGCCAAGTGTTCGCTTATGGTGCATTCCAGACTTATGAGTATCCCATAGGCACCGCCACTAATTGGAGCACAGCAGCTCCCTTTGAAGATATGGTGTTCCCCCTCAATTATCAGTGGACTATCTCGGCTCAGACTGTGAATGTGGCTTATGATAAGGATGGAAACATCTGGTATGCACAGTATCGTGGCAGCCCATCGGCAGCGCAGCCCTCGATCAAGCACCTCAGCAAGAATGAGGATGGTGAATGGGAAGTTGACTATAGCGATGAAGTGAACATGACTCGTGGTGGTTGCGCCTTCGATAAGGACTTCAACATCCTGGCTATGGCTGGCCCCACATCTCACCTCTACTTCTATCAGGTGAACAAGGGCGCTTCAGGCCCCGAACTGGAACTGCTTTGCGAGTATAACGGTACTGGTGTGATCAACGGCTTCAACGACATTTGCTTCGACTATGCAGGCAACTGCTATGTTTGCGACAACAGCAAGGAAGTGTTCTTCCAGATTCAGGTTCCCGCTTACGACTTCAATACCAATGGCAAGGCTGCAGGTGTGAAGGCACCCGAAACCGTGACTCCCGCTCCCATTGCCGAATCATTTACTGTGGGAGACGTAGTTCCCGTTGAGGCTAAATACTATGTGACTGGTGGTTTCAGTGCATGGAATGCAGTCAATCCGCTGGAGATTACCGAAGAGGGTGCTACCTTCGACGTGGTTGAAGATCCTAATGATGTAGAGAGCAAGGAATTCAAGATCCTCACTCCTGCTGAGGATGGTGGCTGGATCTGGCTCGGTGGTATCGACAACAACAACGTTGGCTACTTCGAGGTAAGTGAAGGCATGATGTCAGCTGGCACCGAGATCGAGCTTTATGCCAACGATGAGGCGGTTCCCAACTACGCCAACTTCCGTCTGCCGGGTTCTGGCAACTACACCATCACTCTGGCCAAGGGCGCTAAGGGTCTCTACGAGGGTGCGAAGATCGTTGTGAAACAGAACAACACTGTTCCTACAGCCATCTCTGATATCCAGAATAGAAGCGTGAGCAGTGTGAAGTATGTGAACCTTGCCGGCCAGGTGAGTGCTCAGCCCTTTGACGGTGTGAACGTGAAGGTGATTACCTACAGCGATGGCAAGACCGAGACTGTGAAAGTCGTCAAGTAAGCATATTTGCTTGATAACCATACAGACCCACAGAAAGTGGGTTGTAATAGAAAGGCTCTCGCCAAGTGGCGAGAGCCTTTTTGCTATGATGCTCTATGTGGAGGCAAGGGTTTTCTTTGGACTAATGGCACAAAAAAAGAGGAGCCTCTCGACTCCTCCTTGTGACCCCTACAGGATTCAAACCTGTAACCTTTTGATCCGTAGTCAAACACTCTATTCAATTGAGCTAAGGGGCCAGTGTTTCTTGATTTGCGACTGCAAAGTTAAGCACTTTTTTTCACATGACAATGCTTTTTTTCAAAAAAATGTGGAAAAAATTTGTGCTTTTTTATACTATGCTGTTATATAGTGTGTTACAAAACCACTGTAAGCACAACCCACACGGCCAAGATGGCGAGTGCAATGAGCGTGGGTTTCACCAGGGTCTTGTAGTCCACAAGATAATAGCTCTGGCGTGGAGGTTCAACCTTGTTGGGTTTCTCGGTGGCGACGGCCAGTTTGTGCTCGTCGATGGGTTCCACAGCCTGTTCGGTCTCGGTGTATAAAGTTGCTTTCATTGGAATGTTGCTTTTTTAATTTGCAACTGCAAAGATAGGCATTTATTTCGGATTATTCAATCTTAATGATGAGATTTTTTTCAACCTCATTTCTATTACTTTCGTTACTATTAAAAAATGTGTGAGTGATAACAATTTTTTGCACGATTATCATGCATGAGTGAAATCTTATTATTAATTTTGTGGTCATAAAAGAGCGAGCAGCACGAGTGCACCTCTGCAAGCAAGTGTTCATCACGCAAGCCGCTCACGACACAACATTTTTGAACTAATTTTTTACCGCACTAAAACTGCATGAAAACCATTAAATCGTTTCAAGACATCATTTCGCACCTTCAGAGTGTGGAAGAGAAAAAAACTGTGGCCGTAGTTTGGGCCGAGGACGATGTGACTCGTAGCGCCGTGCTTAAAGGCCTCGAGGCCGGTATCATTACCGTAACATTTGTAGGCTGCCGTCAGGAGATTGAGGCCGATGAGCGCTTTGCTCAGTACAAGAGCCAGTTTACCATTATCGATGCTGTCGACCGCGACGATGCAGCCGCCAAGGCTGTGACCGAGGTGCGTGAAGACCGTGCCAATGTGCTGATGAAGGGTTTGCTCAACA
>JAEEVB010000242.1 GCA_016287065.1 Muribaculaceae bacterium | reverse complement strand
GAATTGCGCTTGAGCTATACCTTGTTCGGCAGCTTTTTTGTACCATTTGATGGCTTCAGTTGCGTTTTTCTCAATGGCAATACCCTCATCATAATGGGTTCCTAAATTATATTGTGCTATAGCTGACCCATTTTCAGCACCTTTTTTAATCCACTTCACGGCTTCGGTTAGGTTTCGCTCAACACCAAGACCATCTTGATAACAAATTCCTAAAGATGATTGGGCGTCGGGGTCGTTTTGCTCGGCGGCCAATTTGAAATACTTGAATGAAGTCTCGTAGTTTTGTTCAACTCCAAATCCATAGGAGTAACAAACGCCCATATTATACTGGCCTCTTGCATATCCTTGTTCGGCAGCCTTGCTAAACCATTTAATGGCCTCATCGTAGTTTTGCTCAACACCAAAGCCACCTTGATAGCATATTCCTAAATCACACTGTGCGTCGGGGTCGCCTATCTCAGCTTTATTTACAAGTTCCTGAGAGTATTTGGGGTGGGTAAGGAATCTTACTGTACGAGTGTTTTGGCTGGTCTGTTGCTCTTGTTGGTTTTGTTTATTGCAAGCAAGTGTGCAAAATGCAATTAAAGAGAGTATTATCGAACTACAAACGAAGGTTATCTTATGAGTGTTCATTTTTTATTGCAATTACAGCTGGGTGTTTTGTGCACTCAACATTATGACGATTGGAAAGGTTGAATCAGGGCACATCTTGTCATGAGATAAACATGTTGTTCCCCAAAAAGAGCTTTATTACTGTAGAAGGTTACTTGACGACGGGGAAGAGGCCGAAGAGGAGGCTGTCGATGCGCTGGGTGATCTGGTTGAAGTGCTCGGGATTCTCACCGAACTTGCAGTTGTCGCCATCGATGATCATGATTTGCCCTTGGTAGGAGTCAATCCATTTCTCGTAGCGTTTCTCCAGACCCTGCAGGTAATCGAGTCGCATGGTCTGTTCATACTCGCGTCCGCGTTTCTGAATCTGGCCGACAAGGGTAGAGATGCTGGAGCGGATGTAGATCATGAGGTCGGGCAGCTTGACGAGCGACATCATGAGGTCGAAGAGGTCGTTGTAGTTGTTAAAGTCACGGTCGCTCATGAGTCCCTGGTCGTGCAGGTTGGGGGCGAAGATGCGTGCGTCTTCGAAGATGGTGCGGTCTTGCACGATGATATCGTCGGTCTTGGAGATCTCGACCACTTCCTTGAATCGTCGGTTGAGGAAGTAGATCTGAAGGTTGAACGACCACCGCTCCATATCGGCATAGAAGTCGGAGAGATAGGGGTTGTCGCTCACCGATTCGAAACGGGGCTGCCAGCCGTAGTGCTCGGCGAGGAGCTTGGTGAGTGTGGTTTTGCCGCAACCGATGTTTCCTGCTATAGCTATGTGCATAATCGTAAAGTTGTTATGTGGTTGTTGAATTTGTGTCGATGGGGAAGAGACCGAAGAGTAGGCCGTCGATGCGGCGTGTGACTTGCTTGAAGTCTTCTGGCCGGTTCTCGAAGTCGAGGTTGTCTTTGTCGACAATCATCACGCGGCCCTTGTACTGGTTGGTGATGAAGTCTTCGTAACGGCGGTTGAGATTCTCGATATACTCAAGTTTCATGGTCTGCTCGTAATCGCGTCCACGCTTCTGGATGTTGCCCACGAGGTGGGAGACCGAGGCGCGCAGGTAGATCATGAGGTCGGGCATCTTGATGATGGAAAGCATTTGCTCGAAGAGTTCCATATAGGTGCGATAGTCGCGGTCGGAGAGGTGCCCCATGGCGTAGTTGTTGGCCATGAACACATAGACGCCCTCGAATATGGAGCGGTCTTGGATGATGACTTCGGGCGACTGGGCAATGGCGAGCATGTCGCGGAATCGCTCCTTGAGGAAGTAGACCTCGAGGTTGAACGACCAGCGATGAATGTCGTGATAATAGTCTTCGAGATAGGGGTTGTTGTCGACCGACTCGTAGCGGGGTTTCCACCCGTAGTGCTTTGCGAGCAACCTTGTTAGGGTGGATTTTCCGGAGCCGATATTTCCTGCAATGACGATGTGCATGAGTTGAGTTTATATAGATTGCAAATTTAATGAAAATTCGCGAGATTTCCTATATTTTTTGAAAAATGTTTGTTTGATGCGAGCAAGCTTGCGGTTTAGGGTTTAGGGTTTAGAGTTTGACGGAGGTTCGCTTTTCGCACACCAGCCTTTGGCTGACTCATGCTGCTCACTCCGTCGAGCTGGCGGTTAGTGTTGAGAGTTGAGAGTTGAGTGTTGAGTGTGTTAGTTGCTCTACTGTTTTACTGCTTTACTGCTTTACTGTTTTTTGTTGAGCGCCTGTGCGTCGCCGGCGACGACGATGCGCATGAGTTCGGGACGCAGATAACGCTGAGCAAGCTCGCGAAGTTCCTGGGCGGTGACTTGCTCGAGGGTAGTGACCTGGTCGTTGAAGTACTCGGGATAGGTGCCGAAAAGCAGGGTGGAGTTGACGTATTCAGCTACAGTAAACGGGGTGTCGAGTGTCTTAGCTAAGTCGCTCATGATGTGCTGCTTCACAATGTTTAGTTCAACATCTGGTATAAGTTCGGTGTGCAACCTTAGCATCTCCTTTTTTACCTCGTCGATGATGGGCCAAGTGTATTGTGTGGCGCACTCGGTGTTGATGCCAATGAAGGCGTCGGCCTTGCGTCCTGCCAGATAGGCGCTGATGCCGTAGGTGTAGCCTTTTTGTTCGCGAATGTTCTGGTTGAGCCGGCTGCCAAAGTAGCCGCCAAGCGCCATGATGAGGATGCGCAGGCGGTTGTAGTCGGGGTGACGGCGTGGTACGGCCCGCAGGGTGATGTAGATGGCCGACTGCACGGCCTGAGGCTTGTCGATGACTTTCAGCATCTGGTCCTGTGGCTCGATGGGCGGTTCTACTTCGTCGTCGATGGCTCCTGGGCAGTTCCAGGCGCCCACGGTTCGCTCCACGATGTCGAGTTCGCGGTCGGTGACCTTTCCCGACACAATCGCGCGGCAGTTGCTGGAATTGTAGTGCTCGGCATGAAACTGCTTCACATCGTCGAGCGTGATGCTCTCGATGCCCTCGGGCGTGGTGATGCGGGCCAGGGGGTGGTGAGTACCGTAGTAGAGCTGACGCATGGCATCGCTGGCAAGGGTCTTCACCTGCTGGCGATTGGTGGCGCAGTTGCTGGCGAGTCGCTGCTTGGTGACGGCGAGTTCGTCGGCGGGGAAGGATGGCTGCGTCACGCAGTTCATGAACAGGGTGGCCATCTTCTCGAGGTGTTCGTTGAGCGAAGAGATGGAGAGGATGGAGCAGAAGTCATGGGCCTGCGACGACTTCCACGCTCCATGGTAGTCGAGCGCCTCGGCTATCTCGGCGGGCGTCTGCTGGCGGTTGCCCTGCAGCACATTGGCGGCAGTGAGATAGGCAATCATCGATTTACGCTCGTGCATGGCACCCCCACCCATGATGAGTGTAAGGCGGCACACCTCGTCTTCACCGTTGCCAATCACCCACATGGGCATGCCGTTGGGCAGCCGTACGGGGGTGGGGCAGGTGAGCCTGAGGTCGGTGAAGTTGTGAATGGCGGGACGCATATTGATTTGATAACTGAAAACTGAAAACTGTCAACTGAAAACTGCCTATCGGTGGCTTTGCAGGTATTGCTCGGCACGCTCGAGGTCGGCAGGGGTGTCGATGCCAATGGTCTCGATGTTGCTGATGCCCACCTTAATAATATAGCCGTTCTGGAGCCAGCGCAGCTGTTCAAGCTTCTCGGCGAGTTCGAGCGGCGA
>JAEEVB010000241.1 GCA_016287065.1 Muribaculaceae bacterium | reverse complement strand
CGCTGGTGGCATTATACTGGAAGTAATCACCAAGAACTTCGCCAGTAGTGGCATCTACGCGAGTAACCAGTGTGGGATACACACCACCACGGGCATAGAAATCGGCTGTGTTGCCCACCTGGGCCATATACACACCGAAGTTCACGCCCTCACGGTTAAAGCCGTCGAGAACAATGGCGTAGGGGCCTTCAATCACCTTGCCCACGGGAATCACGATAGAGCCTGTAGTCTGTGTGCCGGCTGTATTGGGAGTCTTCGTGAGGATGTTCTCCTCGGTAATCTCAGTGGTGTAGAGCACGGTGGCATCGGTCATACTGTTAGCTTGAGCGAGCGAATAGAGGGTGAAGGTAACGGTGGCACCATTCTGCAAAGCGCCCAGGGTGTCGCCCATTGAACAGTAATTGAACCAGATGTCCTCGACCCACATGGGAGCAGCAGGGGCTTCCATATACTGCGTCAATTTCGTGTTCACATTGCCGTTGCTTGTGTTAGTGAATGTGCCAAAGAATGTACCATTAGAGAAAGCAGTGTAATATCCTTCGTTGCGCTCTACACTATAGGCTGTGCGCACGTCGAGCATACTCACAAACAATGCACGGCTATTGGCGGTGACATAGGTGCCGCCGAAGCGGAAGGTGTCGGTCTCGGCAATGAGGATGGGTGCGCGCCAACCAGAGGTTGAGCTGGTAGGCTTGGCATACGAGACCCTGTAGTTGAAGTTAGCATCGGGAGTAAGTGCAGCTGGAGTGTTGGCTCCACTCATCCAGGTGGCCTCTTCAGGCGTGGCATACTTGTTGCGGTAGGTCAAGGGGATAAACATGGGCCCCACCACGTAGGCACACTTGTTGCCGCTACTGGTGAAGGTGTAGCTGTAGGTGCCTTTGGGTTTCTGATACCACACGCTGGTGCCAGGGTTCACATAGGCACGGAGCGAGCCAGCCTGCTCGTCGGCAAGGCTTTCCACGCTTTGAGCCTCGATTGCTTGCGCATCCACGGCCTGTGCCTTGACTTGCTGTGGGGTGAGCCAGCTGAATTGCTCGGTGATTTGTTCTGGCTCGTGAATAAACTGAGCCTGTGCAGCGCTAAAGCCCAGAGCCAGGGCTGCTGCAAAAATGAGTGATTTCTTCATAAGCGAAAAATTAGGAATTATTATTAATGAAATTGAAGATCGTTGAGTTAATGGATGAACTACAGATTGTAAATGAATGATGAAATAGGACCGTTTCTGATCTATACTCGTGATTGTAATCTTGTAGTCAAATGAAAAAACTGGGAGCAACTGCTCAAGTCGCTCCCAGTTAATGATGCGTTACATCAGGCTGTTACGCCCAGAATGATGTTGATAAGAGCAGTGACGTCGGTCACGTTTATCTTGCCGTCGCTGTTGATGTCGCCCTTAACCATATCCTTTTCGATGACACTCAGAATCATGTTGACGAGTGTGGTTACGTCGGTTACATTCACCTTGCCGTCGCCGTTCACGTCGCCCTTTATGAAGTCGGACTTCTCGCCTTGCATAGCCTTGAAGATGAGCGAGGCACCAGGATAAGTGAACTTGATGTTGCACTCACGATAGTCCACGCCTTCGGGCAGGGGAGCAGCTGTGATAGTGGGAATCACAATGGTTTCATCTTCTTCGCCATCATCGTCGAGGCCATAGGCGAGCTCCACGTTGAGCCATTCGGGCAGGTCGCAGTTCTCGGGGTCATCAGCGTCGGCATCGCTCACTTCCCACAGGTCCATGTTCTCGTAGGTGTAGATTTCGGGAGCATAGCTTTCACCCTCGTCGGCAAAGGTATATTCACCGGTCTCGTCGCTATAGTTCCACACCATGAAGGGACGCACGGCATCAATATAGATGGAGATGCCTCTTGTCTTCTTGTTGGTAAAGAAGGAGTAGTTGCCGAAGTAAACCACTTCGCCGTCTTCTTGTGTTTGGCCGAGATAAACATGTTCACCATGGCCTTCGTCATACTGATCGCTGGAGTAGAGCAGCGTGAAGGTCTCGGTAAAGTCGTCGGTGTTATAACCAGTGAAGGTTACCAGAATGGGGAAGTCGATTTCAGGCTGCACTTCGTAGGGCAGGTCACCGTCATAGTTAAAGAGTGGGAACTCGAACAAGCCGCTACCCTCATAAGTGGTATCCACTTCGCATGTGCCTTGTGCAATGAGGTTTTCCTCGTCGGGAATGATGGCACCCTCGATTCTGTCTTCTTGATAAGGCTTCATCTCGTCGATGCGGTAAACTTTGACATAAACGGTTGTTTTTTTATTGACGTCAACAAGTTTGAGCTGCTGGTAGCGTACGCCTACCTTGCGGAGTACATAGGGGTGCTCGGGCTTTTCAAATGCCACGCCCAGATGGTTGATGTTACTCCAGTTGCGACCATACCAGCGGCCGGTGTTGCCACCTGCAGCATCTAGCGCACCGGAACTGTAATAGCCACCAGCCAGTGCCGTGCCATCGCGGTTGGTGCTGTGACCCCAAAACTTGGGTGTGTACCATAGGGTCTTTTCAGCGGTGTTGGAGTAAGCCGTCGAGTAGTCTGGTTTTGCTAACGCAGTACTCAGATGCCATTCGGTGATTTCACCTGAAGCGACTTTGCCACCGCCAGGCTGATACTTGTTGCCACCGTCGGCATTAAAGGCGCTGAGGGCAGGCACGGTGTCGATTTCGTTCCTGTACGGCACAGTCAGATTCTCGTCCTCGCTGGTATACCAGGTGTAGACCCAACCCGTGCCAGACACATACTGGCGGGTCTCATACTCCCACTCATATCTCTCGGCATCTTCAGAGGCATTGACGAAGGTGCTCTCGAAGTAGGGAGTAAGGTGCAAATAAGGTGCGTATGGTGCACTAGTCTTTGGTGAACCCTTGATAGTGGTGCTTGCACCCCAGAATGCACCGGCAGGACGGTTATACCATGCCTTGGGCAGGTTTTCCTTCACGGTGGGAGCCTGTTGTGCACCAGGCACTGCTTCGGTGTCGAAGGTTGCTGTAGCCAGAGGCATGTTGGTCATATCGATTGTTTGTGGCTCGGGTACAGAAGCCTTCACTAGATCAGAATAACGAAGCTGTGCTGTGGCGGTTACGGCCAGGGCCAGCATCGCTAAGAATAGTAAATGTTTTCTCATAAATTAAGGTGCTTTAAAAGATTAATTATTCAGTAAATTGTAATATTTGTGCAAATATAGTAAAAAGTGCTGAAATATCATATTTTTTGTGGCAAAAAAACACGATATGCTTGTTTTTGGTAGGTAAATGTAATGAAAACAGGCTATAATTGTGGCAGTGAGTGGGCCTTGTTGCTGTTCTTGTGGTTTATGCAGGGTGATTATTTGTCAGTTATCAGTTATCAGTTGTGGGGTGTTCTGTTGTGCGGCCTCTTGTTGTGCGGTTCCCTGCTGAACCACTTCCTGTTGTGCGGTTTTTTGCTGTGTGGCTTTCTGTTCAGCGAGTTGCTTGCGGTAGGCCTCGAGGTAGCGGCGCAGTTTGCGCTTGTGCTCGCGCTCTTTGCGGGCCCGCCGTGCGGCCATCTCCTCGGCCTGATATTCCAAATAATTATCCGCCATAGCTGTCAGTTATCAGTTATCAGTTATCAGTAGTGGGTTATCAGTTGTCAGTTATGGAGAGCTCGGAGAACTCGGAGAACTCAGAGAACTCTGAGATCTCTGAAAACTTCATCACGTTTCTTTGGCGAAGGTGTCGCTGAAGAGGGTGCGGTTCAGTATGGAGCGGCCCAGGGTAAGCTCGTCGGTATATTCGATCTCGTTGCCCACGCTCACACCGCGTGCCAGCATAGTGATTTTCACGTCGGGGTAGGGTGCCA
>JAEEVB010000012.1 GCA_016287065.1 Muribaculaceae bacterium | reverse complement strand
ACACCGGCCTGATGGCCGACTTTTGCTTTGCGATGGTGCTGCGCTTCGCTTGCCCTTCGGGCTCCCGTTCGGTCGCGAGCACTTCGTGGTTCTCGAGCACTTCGTGGTTGCGGTTTTGGGTGGCGGACAGGGCACGCCCCCTGCACGGCGCGGAAGGACGGACAGGGCACGCCCTGTCCCTACAATTGCCAGCAGGAGATCTCGGAACACTTGGGGCGAATAAGACAAATGGATGAAAAAACTTATCAAAGATCGTGTGTGCGGGCAAAGATATGTGACAGATGTATGGCCAACAATGTTACTCACACAAATGGGTAATGCCAAATGAACATTTCAAATTATGAACATATGTAGAATTAATGAATAAGTATAAACTATTTTGATTTATTAAAAATTATTATTAAATTTGCAAACATAGTTACAAATTAAAATTAATTATTAATATAAATGCAATTCAGAATTAAAACTTAAAAATAATTTAAAATCATATAGCTATGAAACGATTACTACTATCACTTGTGACAATGATGGCATGCACAGCTGCCTGGGCAGGTGTGGCCTATGCAGAATATTCCAATGGCACCCTCACATTCCGCTATGATGCGAATTTGAATAGCGTGCCTCCAGGTTGTTTTGCCATTGATAATGTTGTTGCTCCAGACTGGAACATTATGGATCTCGAAAAATCGGTAACCAAGGTGTTGTTCGACCCATCGTTTGTGCAAGCAAGACCCAAAACCACTCGATACTGGTTTTACAATATGGAGAATCTCACCACCATCGAAGGATTGGAATATCTCATCACCACTGAGGTGATCACCATGGATAGGATGTTTAAGGGCTGTAAAAGACTCACGAGCATTAATTGGGGCAACAACCTCAACACATGGAATGTGACCGACATGAGCGAAATGTTCTACGATTGTTTATCTTTAACCTCCCTTGATTTAAGGCTGTTCAAAACACCCAATGTGACCGACATGTCAGCAATGTTCCAAGATTGCGCAAGCCTTACAAGCCTCAACGTGAGCAGTTTTGATACACGCAATGTGACTAACATGAGTTCCATGTTTAATGGCTGCTCAAGCCTGACAAGCCTCAACGTGAGTCTCTTCAACACTGCCAAGGTGACCGACATGAGTGTCATGTTCAGTGGTTGCTCAAGCCTGACAAGCCTCGACTTGAGCAGTGTTTCATTCATCACATCCAATGTTACTAGCATGGAATATATGTTCAGTGGCTGCTCAAGCCTGACAAGTCTCGACCTAAGCAAATTCGACACCTCGAAAGTAACCACAATGCATCGAATGTTCACGAATTGCTCAAGCCTGACAAGCCTCAATGTGAGCAGTTTCAACACGGACAATGTGACCGTCATGGCATGGATGTTCACAAATTGTAGCTCTCTTCCCAGCATAGATTTAAGCAATTTCACAACAGCCAATGTGACCTCAATGTTCGGAATGTTTCAAGAATGTGAAAAGCTGACCAGCCTTGATCTGAGCAACTTTAACACCTCAAATGTGACAAATATGTCCAGGATGTTTAATGCATGCAAAAGTTTGACTAGTATTAACATGAGTGGTTTCAATACGACGCAAGTAACCAATATGAGTGAGATGTTCCGGGAATGTGAAAAGCTGACCAGTCTTGACCTTGGCGGTTTCAATACGGCAAAAGTGACCGACATGGGCGAAATGTTTTATTATTGTAGAAAGCTGAAAAAAATATATGTGGGCAATAATTGGACAGCAGCAGGTGCGACGGAATCGTCGAGGATGTTTGATTCATGCTACTCGCTTGTGGGTGGTGCCGGCACTACTTACAATGATAACCATGTCGATGGTTCCTACGCACATATCGATGGCGGCTCCAGCAATCCTGGCTATTTAACCCTGAAACTGTTTTATGATGTGTGGATTAATGGCCAGCAGGTTGCCAATTCCAATTGCGAAGATCTCAGCATCATTACTGGCGTGAGCGGCACAGTGACCTATGAGCCCTCAAACACAACCTTGACGCTTAACGATGCCACCATCGTATCTAATGTCAACAATGGCATCGGTATAAAAAGCACTATCGACGGACTGACAATCAAACTGATTGAAAGAAACGTCCTTATAGCAGAGAATGGCATAGGAACTCGTGCCATGTCGCTGAGCACCACCACAATCAAAGGCCCTGGTACGCTTGGGGCTTGGGCGAACAATTCAGGCATTTTAGTTAGCGGCAACAAAACCCTCACGATCGATCATGTGCCTGATTTATATGTTGAGTCTAAATATGGCATTTATGCATCGGATTCTGAGTTATTCCGCGCAGTCGTTAAGGGAAGCAATACTGTTGTGGAAGTCAGCGGCAGCTCATGTGCGATGGGCGGCATGACCGAGCTGGTGCTGAACGATGGCCTCAAAATCACTGAACCGGTGGGCGGTTATTTCAATAATCATGCCGTCTGTGATGCCAGTGGCAAGATTGCCACACATGTTACCATCGGCGGCAGCTTGGTGGGTGATGTGAACGGCGACGGCAAGGTGAATGTGACCGATGTCACAACCCTAGTCAACATGATTTTGGGCGTCATTCCCAAGGATATGGAGCGTGGCAACATTAACGGTGACGACAAGATAAACGTGACCGACGTGACCGCCCTGATCAACATTATCCTCGGTGTGAATCACTAAGAAGTTATACCTTGAAACCACCGGGGACTCTCAAAACCAAGAATACATCATAAAAACCACATCATTATGAAAACAACAAAATCAAGAAAACGCACATGGCTGCCAGCCTGGCTGGTGACCGTTATATTAATGCTGCTGAGCCCGGTTGTGGCACATGCCTACGAATACGTGGAACTTGAGGGAGGAGAATACACTTCCTCGTATCTGGCTTCCGTTTGTAGTGGCAAGCATGTGTTTTTCAACGGCGATGCGACTCTCATCATTAATGAGAATTTGAGCATCAAAGAGATTTACTCTTGGGGTAAAGTGACCATCATAAGCAATGGCCACCGCTTCGACATTGAGCAGGACGACGCCAGCAGGAACGCCATGACTATCTGGGGGGGGGTTGAAATCCGCGGTTCCGGATCTGTTATCGTCCAGGCTCACAAACATGCGCTGGTACTTAACAGCGGGCAACTGCTGGTGTGGAACGGCTCTGCAAGGTTTCAGTCTTATGCCGAAAGCGCCATCCACTCCAACTCTGAGAATGTGAATATCGCTATCTCAAACGGTGCGGCCACTTTCGAGTCACCTACGGCTGCTGTGGATGGCGAGGTTAAAAAGTTTTCAATCTCTGGCGACAACAGCTACGTGTATGTGAGGGGACCTCTCAAGGGCATTGGAGAGTTCCAGATTTCAGGTGGATACTTCAACTTGATAAACACCACTTCTGGCCCTTATACTATTCATGCCCAATCAATCGACTTCACAGGCGGGAAAATCTATGTGACCGAAAGCCATCCTGACGATGAATTATGTGACGCTACAGAATTCTATTCCAGCATAAAATGCAATAATTCTGTAAACATATCGAATTGTTCGCTCGAAGTCTATGCTTATCCTTACATAGCCATTACAGGCTTTCATATTAACATAACAAATGCCAAGGTAAAAGCTAAAGGCCGATATTGTGCACTTTTTTCGAATGGCCAATACGGTAGAGTCACCTTGGACGGCGAGTTGAATGAAGTCGTTCTTAACGCACGCTATGCTATCGAGGCTATTTATCTTGACCTCAAAGGAGGCAAACTTGTGGCTCGCGGCGGCCAGTTTCCCATAAGGATACCGATAATCAACATCTCGCCGCATGCAGGCTGCTCCTTTGAGTCATACGCCTATAAAGGCAGCAACTATATGCCTAGCTCTTTTACAGACAGTGGCTTTCCTTTCCTCGCCCAAGTGGACACCTATAGCTACAACCATATCATCAATCTACAGCGCCCCACTGCTATAACCGGCTCGATACCCGGGCAAGAAGGCTTATTCAGCGGGAAGTTGCTGAAAAGAAGGGACCCTTGGGTTATGATAAATGCTGACATATACTATTTCGGCTTGCCTGACGGCTCTCCATTCAACTATGTGAGACTGGGGGTGCCTCACATCCAAAACATGACCGGCGTCAACAATCCATTCCTGCTGCAACCGTCAGGAATGACAAGCACCAAGCATGTGACACCGGGTGACACATTGCTGCTGAACCTGGCTCCGCTTGAGCCTTACTCCCACTTCCCTGATGCCGACGGAAGACCCGTCGTCAAGCTCGTGAAGCGTAACCCCAGCACAGGAACACGCACCGTTCTAGTCGAGGAACAAGCCGATACCACCAATGGGAACTGGAACTGGAGCTACACCTTCACCGAGCAGGACGTGAACTGCTACTACACTGTCGAGGTGGAACTTGACGGCTACGAAGGCTCGCTGCAGTCACGGCAATACTATGTGAGCAAGTTAGAGAATTGGAACCACCCGGTAAAGCCCGTGTTGTCGTTCCTTTCGGGAGGCATCAGGGTGAGCAACGCACGCACCAACCAGGAATACATCCTGCTCTCGGAAGCGCAGTTCAACCAGTTCCTCAACACACCAAATGAAGCTAGCTGGTGGCAAAATTCCTACAAGCCCACCGGCTCCACGCTGTCAATCACCAACTGTTATTTAGGGCAGATCAACTATGTGGTGACGCGATGCAAGGAGACCATCTCTACGCTGCCGGGATATGAGCACGCACATGCCTCAATCCTGCTCGACAACAGCATCACCGTGACCTCAGGACTCAAGCTCGACGTCACTGCAGTGGGCAGCGGCAATTTTGCAGATATGGAATACTATAATGGACACGTCACCTACACCACACTCAAGAGCGGCGTGCTCAAGGTGACCATCAACCCGCTTCCGAGCAATGCCACCGACTTTGAGGGCATCCGAGGGCAGGACTTCAACATCGGGTACTACGGGGCACCTTACAACACCAATATGTGCGCACTCTATGCCAACTCAGCCTGCACCACGCCGCTCAACGCCAACACCCGCTACAAGACGGTGTATGTGAAGCCTTTGCTCACTCAAAGTGACCTGCCCGTGGTGAACATAAGCCTTTATCCCGACAACGGCGGTCCAGATGACCTTATTGCAACCACACCGCTTTACCTGAATGTGAGTGACGATAACGGCAACTTCACACCCTACACCCTGCTCGTCAATAATGGCGAGATTGTAGAGGCACACAAGTGGGAGAATGTGGAAGGCATTCCCTTTGCGGTGTTCCCGCAACGCGCCTCACTCACGGGCGATGTGACGGTGACCTACAGCAACGTGCAAGGTCCGTTCCCCAGCGTCGCCGGGCAGCAGAACCGCCGACCCTCGTTCACCGTCGACAAGGAGAAACGCACCATCAACATGATAGCATCGACCCAGTCTTACATGCTCGAGAACCACACCTATTACTTCACCGTGGCTCATAAGATTAACGGTGCCACCTATGGTTGGGGGTCATTAAAAGTGAATATCGTCAAGCGTGAACTCACTGGCCTCACGCTCGACCACACCGAGGCCACTGTTGACCCAGGCGGCACGGAAGAGTTCAGCGTCATCAGCACACCCGACGAAGTCTGGCAAGAGGACTATGTCAACAAGACTTTCACCAGCAGCGATGAGAGCGTGGCAACCGTGCGCTGGGACGGTGGCGGCACCCATAAGGTTTTCGTGACCGTGCCCGAGGATGCGCCTCTGGGTGCCACCGCCACCATCACCGTGGGCGCCCTCGAAACCGATGTCACCGCCACTGCCACCATCACTGTGGGCGGCGAGAACTACAACCTGTGGGTTAACGGCAATCAGGTAAACTCGTTCAATGCCGAAGATGTGATAGGCGACGGCACCGTGAGCTATTCTGGCACCTCGCAGAGTGGTGCACTCACACTTAACGGAGCAACCATCACAAGCAACAGTGACTCGCAAGCCGCTCTCAAGAGCGAAATGCCGAATCTGATTATTAACGTTGTAGGCACCAATAAACTGTCGGCGCCAAGCGAGGCTGTTTCACTCGTTGAATCGGCCAACATAGCTGGTGATGGAGAACTAAAGGTAACATCGACAGGTAGTTCGGGGCTTACCGTTGCTCTTGCAGGATACAAGGATATTACCATCGAAGAATCGGTGAAGGTGAGTGCAAGCAACAATTCCTCATATGGTATAGGAGCATTGTCGTTTGGACGTCTAAGCGTCAACAGCCCTGATGCCCAACTCAGAGGCTTTGGCAAATTTGCATCGGTGGGCTACCGTGATGGATTTGTTGGCACTATCACCGAACCACAAGGAGGCAAACCTGTTTACTACGACGCCTTGGAATCCTACTTCATTGGAGATGCTAGTGGCAACATAGTCAAAAACGCGTGGGTGAGCATCAACGGCAATCCGATCTTCCTGCGTGGCGACGTGAATGGCGATGGCAAGGTGAACGTGAGCGACGTGACTGCCCTCGTCAACATGATTCTCGGAATCATCCCCAAGGACATGGCCCGCGGCGACATTAACGGCGACGACAAGATAAACGTGACCGACGTGACCGCCCTGATTAACATCATTTTGGGCATCACTTGATGCTGAGATGTTTGATAACTGAAAACTGTAATCTCAAAAACAAAATTAATATGAAACGGTTATTTCTTCTCTTAGTGACAATAACAGCCTGCATGGCAGCGTGGGCGGCTGAACCTTACGTAGTTTATTCCTCAAGCAACACTACACTCACCTTCTACTACGGCACAAAACCCAACGAGGCTTATAGCCTAAATACAGGAATCGGATATCCCAGTTGGTACTATGATGGCACCTATGTCGATGTAACGCGAGTGATCTTCGACTCATCATTTGCGCAGGCACGCCCCACCATTACCAATTACTGGTTTTACAAAATGGAAAACCTCACCACCATCACGGGATTAAATTACCTTAACACCAGTCAGGTGGTTAATATGATGTATATGTTCGATGATTGCAAGAATCTGACAAACCTTAACCTTAGCAGTTTCGACACAGAAAAGGTGACCAATATGTTCTTCATGTTCAGTGGTTGCGAAAATTTGACATCACTTGATGTGAGCAGCTTTAACACTTCAAATGTTACCGATATGACTGCCATGTTCGCTAACTGTAAAAAACTCACCAGTCTTGACTTGAGCAATTTCAACACATCAAGTGTGACCACTATGAAAAGCATGTTCAATAATTGTGAGAGCTTGTCAAATTTAAACATAAGTAGTTTCAACACCAGCAACGTTGTTAATATGTGGGCCATGTTTGATGATTGTGATAATCTCACCAGTCTTGATTTGAGCCACTTCGACACATCTAAAGTGGAAGAAATGGGGAGTATGTTCTCGTGGTGCGAAAAACTAAGCAATCTCAACCTCAGCAGTTTTAACACCTCTAATGTGATTCATATGGATCATATGTTTTCTGGTTGTGCCTCTTTAGAGAACCTTGACTTGTGCAGTTTTAACACATCAAAAGTGGCCAACATGAATGGCATGTTCGATAGAAGCCGCCAGCTTAAGACCGTGAAAGTGAGTAGCGAATGGAGCACAGATAGGGTGGTATTTTCAGATGATATGTTCTTCCAATGCTATTCGTTGGAGGGTGGTGCAGGAACTACCTTTGATTCTAACCATGTTAATAAGGATTATGCCCGCATTGATGGCGGACCTAGTTATCCTGGCTATTTAACCGGTGAAGTCTATGACCTGTGGATCAATGACATACAGGTTACTGCCAAGAACTGTAACGACCTTAGTGGCATTACTGGCTTGAGCGGCACGGTAAAATATGCTGCATCGAGCAAAACGCTGACGCTTGTTAATGCCAGGTTGACTTGTGGTGCGGTGCTTAACAAAGCGTGCATAAGAAGTAACATAGATGGAATGACCATCAGCCTGAAGGGTACTAACAGCATCTTAGTGACGCCAAATGCCTCTGATGTGGTTGGGATGGTGTTGGCCAACACTACACTAACAGGAGGTGACACACTTGCGATACAAGGGCGACGGGCTGGCATCGCCATTCAAGGTGGTAAGACCGTTACGTTCAATAATGTCCACAACCTGGTAGTTAAAGGCACAAATGGAATCTATTCATCCTCGGCAAGCAATACCAAATTGGTTGTCAAGGGAAGCGGGACTAATGTGCTTGCCACTGGCTCCCAAGGTGCAATACTGGGCATGGGTGACTTGGAGCTGGAAGATGGCCTGAGTTTCATTGAACCCGAAGGAGGTCATTTCTATAATGCTGCTGTTTGTGATGCCAGCAACAATGTCGCCACCCGAGTTGTCATCGGCAGCAACAAACTGCGCGGCGATGTGAACGGCGACGGCAAGGTGAATGTGAGTGATGTTACCACTCTCATCAACATGATTCTGAATGTCATCCCCAAAGACATGGACCGTGGCGACATAAACGGCAACAGCAAGTTAAACGTCTCGGACGTCACCGCCCTCGTCAACATTATCCTGAGCATCAGCTGATGCTGAGATATCAGATGTCAGATGTCAGTTATCAGATATCAGATGTCAGGAGTCAGTTATCAGTTATCAGATGTCAGAAGGTTTTCATCCACCTCAACTGACATCTGAAAACTATAAACTAACAAAAAACATACAACTATCATGACAAAGAAATCATCACTCATCGGTTTTATTCTGTTTGTCACAGCCTTGTCGCTGCACGCACAACGCATTCAAGTGATCGACAGCGACGGGACGCCTGTTCCCTTTGTAACGGTCACCACCTCAGAAGGCAAGTACATAACTAGTACCGATCTTGACGGATGGATTGAAGATGTGGGTAAAAACACCGTCATCCACCTGGCGCAGGTGGCCTACAAACCCCTGACCATCGCCTTGGCCGACATCAAGAATGGCAAAATCACACTCGAAGAGGTCAATTACGATTTGCCCGAAGTGGTGGTCAAACCCAAGCCATATCTCTATGCCCAGACTTATTTCCGCGACATTTACATCGACGAGGAAGGCCCGATTTACTATCGCGGCGGCGTGATTGACAACACCTACGACCTCGACAAAAAAGAGGTGAAAGCCAAGAAGCGTCACCTGTCGAAAGGCTCAAGTGGCTTCCTGCGTTTCCTCATCGACCGCTTTTGCGGTCCCTACGACGAGTTCTGTCAGTTGCCCAAGAAGTCGTATTACGAGAGGCTACTCAAGGCGCGCGACGAGGGACTGCTCACGCTCACTGACGACGGCACAGGCCGACTCATCATTGCCGACAGCATCTGCCAGCTCGGGTACATCTACTGGGACCGCGAGGCGAAATTGCGCACGGTTTCGTTCGACCTGGATAAATACTACTACCACCACGAGAATGCCAAGAATAAGGCTAAGGCCGAGAAAAAAGGCAAGACTTTCGAGCCTGACACCCTTGAACAACAGCGCGTGAGCGAGACCATATACCAGGTGTACCGCACCGACTCGCTGGGCAACTCAACCCATGACGATTTCGTGATGTCGCAGCTCACCAAGGTGGGCCGCTTCAAGCGCACAGGAAAGGTCTTCCTGCTTCAGGCACAGTCCTATGCCACTGCCTATTCCTATGTCGACAAGAAGGAGTACAAGCAGCTGCGCAAGGACAACAAGGTGGACATGAACATCCAGGAACTGCGTCTGTTTGAAAAAAACAACGACATTCCACCCTTGGCGCCAAATATTCAAGAACAAATCGACAAACTCTTTGTAAAAGAACTCAATCAGTAGCTCTAAACAAACTATTGCAATCAAAGAGGGTGTGGCATAATTTTATGCTACGCCCTCGTATTTGTGTAGCTACATGATATTATTGCAAACGATTGCATGAAATATTCGCTCATTTTATAATAATGTGTGAATCAAAACCGTTGTAAAAATTGTAAATTTACACACATAATGACTATTAACCGCAATCGTGCATCTTAACTCAAAAAACAACTATATCTATGAAAGTAAAATTCTTTATCGATTACCAAACCAACTATGGTGAGGAAATCATGCTCAACATCAAGCCTCAAGGCGATGCATCGCAACTGATGCATCAAGCCCTGACGACTGTTAACGGCAAGACGTGGTTCTGTGAAATGAACTTTGCCGTTAAAGACTGCGACTTCATTGATTACTACTACAGCGTGAACCGGGAGGGCAATGAAGTGCGTCATGAGTGGCTGGTTGCCCAGCACCGCCTGGAGCTGGTGGCTCCCCGTGACAGCCGCTACACCGTGTATGACCACTGGACCGACATTCCTGAAGACAGTTACCTCTACAGCTCGGCATTCACCGACTGCGTGGCATCGCGTCCGCTGCAGATGAGCAAGAAGGTGGAGTATGAACAGACCGTTCGCATCAAGGTGCGCGCGCCGCAATTGCGTAAGGGCGAGCGACTCGCCATTGTGGGCGAGGGAGCAGCACTGGGCAACTGGTCGGTCATCAACCCCGTGAACATGGTCGAGCACTCGCATAACGAGTGGGTGGCCAGCATCGACGCAAGCCAACTCGACACTCGCCTGTTCACATTCAAGTTTGTGTCGCTTGACACCGAAGACTCTGAACCCTATCCCTTGTGGGAAGAAGGCGAGAACCGCACCATCGTGCTGCCCGACATGAAGAAGGGCGATGTGCTGGTGTATGAACTCGACCCCGCTTATTTTGCCTTGCACCCCTACAAACTGGCCGGTACCGTGGTGCCCATCTTCTCACTGAAGACCGAAGGCAGCTTTGGTGTGGGCGACTTCGGCGACTTGAAGAGTATGGTTGACTGGGTGGCTTCTACCCACCAGCGGGCTCTGCAGGTGCTGCCCATCAACGATACCACCATCAGCAAGACCTGGGTCGACTCCTACCCCTACAACAGCATCAGCATCTATGCCCTGCATCCGCAGTACACCGACTTGCGCCAACTGCCACAACTCAAGGACAAGAAGCGCCAGAAACACTTCGAGAAACTGCAAAAGGAACTCAACGACCTGCCACAAATCGACTATGAGCGCGTGAATGCCGCCAAGCACGAGTATCTGCACGAGATCTTTGCTCAGGAAGGGGCCGAGATGATGAAAAGCGAGGCCTTCAAGGAGTTCTTCAAGAACAACGAGCACTGGCTGGTGCCCTACGCCGCCTTCTGCCACTATCGTGACCTGTATGGCACAGCCACCTTCAGCGAGTGGCCCGAGCACCGCAGCTTCGACGACAAGACCCGTGCCGCTATGGCCAACCCACGCACCAAGATTTATAAGGAAGTGGCCTACTGGTACTTCGTGCAGTTCATCCTCGACCAGCAGATGCGTGGTGCACACGAGTATGCACGCAGCAAGGGCGTCATCCTAAAAGGCGATATTCCCATCGGCATCAGCCCCGACGGCGTAGAAGCCTGGGTAGAGCCCAAATACTTCAACCTCAACGGACAGGCGGGTGCTCCACCCGATGCATTCTCGGCCAACGGACAGAACTGGGGCTTCCCCACCTACAACTGGGACGAGATGCTCAAGGACGGCTGTTCGTGGTGGGTGAAACGCTTCACCAAGATGGCCGAATACTTCGATGCTTACCGCATCGACCACGTGCTGGGCTTCTTACGCATCTGGGAAATTCCTATTGAGGCCGTCTATGGATTGCTGGGCCAGTTCTCACCCTCACAGGGCATGAGCCGTGAGGAGATTGAGAGCTACGGCCTGCACTTCCAGGACTACTTTACCGAGCCCTTCATTGCACACTGGGTGGTGAACCGCATCTTTGGTCACCTGGCCGACAAGGTGCGTGCCGAATATCTTGACCACCTGCACAACGACATCTACCGCCTGAAGGAGGAGTACAACACCCAGCGCAAGATAGAGGCAGCCTTCAGAGGGAAGGACAGCGACGACGACAAATGGATTCGCGACGGTCTGATGGCCCTGGTGAGCGATGTGCTCTTCTTGCGTGACCGCAAGAACCCCAACCTCTTCCACCCTCGCATCGCCGTGCAGCACGACTTCATCTACGAAGCACTCTACGACAGCGACAAGGCTGCATTCAACCGCCTCTATAACGACTACTTCTATCGCCGCAACAACGAGTTCTGGTATCACGAGGCCATGAAGAAGCTGCCCAAACTGGTACAGGCCACCCGCATGCTAGTGTGTGCCGAAGACCTGGGCATGGTGCCCGACTGCGTGGCTTGGGTCATGAACGAACTGCGCATCCTGAGTCTTGAAATTCAGTCGATGCCCAAGGACGACAAACTGCGCTTCGGCAACCTCTATGCTAACCCCTACCGCTCGGTGAGCACCATCTCGACCCACGACATGCCTACGTTGCGCCAGTGGTGGGACGAAGACTGGGACACCACACAAGCCTACTTCAACGAAGTGCTGCACCGTGAAGGTCCCGCTCCTCACCCGCTGCCCGACTGGCTCGCTGCCGACATTGTGCGCAACCACCTGAACTGCCCCTCGATGCTGTGTCTGCTCTCGCTGCAAGACTGGCTCTCGATTGACGAAGGCCTGCGTCTGCCCGACGCCAATGCCGAGCGCATCAACATCCCGGCTAATCCTCGTCACTATTGGCGCTACCGCATGCACATGACCATTGAGCAACTCATGAAGAGCGCCGACTTCAATAACAAAGTTAAGATTTTCATCACTCAAAGCGGACGAAAATGAAAAAGACAATCATTGCACTGCTTGCCGCTTGCCTCATGCCCCTGATGGCGCTGGCGCAAAACGCACAAGAGGTGAAATCGCCCGATGGCAACATGCTGCTCAAGTTCTACCTGGAGCAGAACGGCAAACCCACCTACGAACTCTCGTACAAGGGCAAGCAGGTGATCAAGCCCAGCCACCTGGGATTCAAACTGGCCAAGGACAAGCACGCCAGCATGAAGATGGACGAGTATGACCTGCTCGACGAGTTCACCCTCTATGATGCGTTCACCAACTCGTTCGACGAGACTTGGCAACCCGTGTGGGGCCAGTACAAGAACATACGCAATCACTACAACGAGCTGGCTGTGTATCTTGTGCAGGAGCACGAAGTTTTCACCAAGCCTGAGAATCCCACTGTTGAGGGACTCAAGAGGCATGTCACCAAGCGTGATGTCATCATACGCTTCCGCGTGTATAACGACGGCATGGGACTGCGCTACGAATTTCCCCAGCAGGAGAACCTCAACTACTTCATCATCAAGGAAGAATGCACCGAGTTTGCCATGACAGGCGACCACATGGCGTGGTGGCAGACGGGCGACTACGACACGCAAGAGTATCCCATGCAGCAGTCGCGCCTATCTGAAATCAGAGGCCTCATCACCCGCTGCATCGACCCCAACAGCGGTTACACGCCCAACAAGATGACCGATGCCGTGGTGTGGGACAATGCCTCGCAGACTCCCTTCTCGCCCACCGGCGTGCAGACCTCGCTGCAGATGAAGACCGACGACGGCCTCTACATCAACCTGCACGAGGCCGCCTGCACCAACTACTCGACCATGCACCTGAACCTCGACGACAAGAACATGGTGTTCACCTCGTGGCTCACCCCCGATGCCGTGGGCAACATGTGCTACATGCAGACACCCTGCCAGACACCCTGGCGCACCGTGCTGGTGAGCGACGACGCTCGCGACATGCTCTCGTCGAGCCTCATCCTGAACCTCAACGAACCCTGCGCGCTCGACGATGTGTCGTGGATTCACCCCACCAAGTACTGCGGTGTGTGGTGGGAGATGATTGTGGGCCGCAAGTCGTGGAACTACACCGACGAGTTCCCCTCGGTCGACATCTACAAGACCGACTTCTCGACCGCCCGCCCCAACGGCCGCCACGGTGCGAACAACGAAGATGTGAAGCGCTACATCGACTTTGCAGCGCGCAACAACCTGAGCGAGGTGCTCGTAGAGGGCTGGAACACAGGCTGGGAAGACTGGGCCTGCATGTGGAAGTATGATGTGTTTGATTTCCAGACACCCTACCCCGACTTCGACATCGACATGCTCAACGAGTATGCCCACAGCAAGGGCGTGAAACTGCTCATGCACCACGAGACCAGTTCGAGCGTCACCAACTATGAGCGATACTTGGAAGATGCCTACAAACTGATGGACAAGTATGGCTACGACGCCGTGAAGACCGGCTATGTGGGCGACATCATTCCGCGTGGTGAGCACCACTACGGCCAGTACATGAACAATCACTACCTGCATGCCGTGAAAGAGGCCGCCAAGCACCACATCATGGTGAATGCACACGAGGCAACGCGTCCCACGGGCCTGTGCCGCACCTACCCCAACCTGGTGGGCAACGAGAGTGCACGCGGCACCGAGTATGAGGCATTCCACCTCACCAAGCCCGACCACACCGTGGTGCTGCCCTTCACCCGCCTGCAAGGCGGTCCCATGGACTACACCCCGGGCATCTTCGAAACCGACCTGAGCCAGTGGAGCGACAACCACAACAATGTGCACTCCACCCTCGTTGGCCAACTGGGTATCTACCTGGTGATGCACGGCCCGCTGCAAATGGCTGCCGACCTGCCCGAGAATTACGAGAAGTTTGACGATGCCCTGCAGTTCATCCGCGACATGGCCATCGACTGGGACGACTCGAAGTATATCGATGCCGAACCGGGCGACTACATCACTGTGGCCCGCAAGGCCAAAGGCACCGACAACTGGTTCGTGGGCGGCAAGTGCGACGAGCAAGGACACAAAGTGGATGTGAAACTCGACTTCCTGGATGCAGGTCGCAAATACGAGGCCACCATCTATGCCGACGCCAAGAATGCTCACTACCTGACCAATCCCAAGGCCTATGTCATCACCCGCAAGACGGTGAAGAAGGGCGATGTGCTCAAGATGACTGAGGCCCCTGGTGGCGGCTTTGTTGTTTCAATCATGGCAAAATAACAAGAAAATGAAAACAATCATCAACTTAATCGCTATTATAATGATGACCTTGGGGACTTTAACGGCCAACGCCCAGACTGGCAACGAGATGACCTACACCCCGCAGGCCACCACATTCAGACTCACTACCCTCGGCAATACCCAAGCGGTGACGCTGCGCATCTACAACGAAGGCATTGGCGGAAAAGCGGCCAAGACCATCAAGATGTCGCCCGCCAAGGACAAGACTTCGTGGCATGCCACCGTCAAGGGCGACCTGAAAGGCAAGTTCTACACCTTCGAGGTGAAAGTGAACGGCAAACTCTACGGCGAGACTCCAGGCATCTGGGCCAAGGCTGTGGGTGTGAACGGCAAGCGTGGTGCCATCATCGACATGAAGAGCACCAATCCTGCTGGCTGGAGTACCGACAAACGACCCGCCATTGCCGCCAAAGACCTCATCATCTATGAGCTGCACCATCGCGACTTCTCGGCAGCCCGCAACATCAATCTCGACCCACAGCTGCACATCAAGCGCGTGAGCAGCAACTATCCGGGCAAGTTCATGGCACTCACCGAGGAGTGGGCCATTGGCCACCTCAAGGAGCTGGGTGTGAACGCTGTGCACATCCTGCCATCGTTCGACTACGCCTCGGTCGATGAGACGCGTCTCAACACCCCGCAATACAACTGGGGCTACGACCCGGTGAACTACAATGTGCCCGAAGGCGGCTACTCGACCGACCCCACCAAACCCGAAGTGCGCATCAACGAGTTCAAGCAAATGGTGCAAGCGCTGCACCGTGCCGGCATCAAGGTGATACTGGATGTGGTGTATAACCACACCTTCAACATCGACGGCAGCAACTTTCAGCGCACCATGCCCGACTACTTCTACCGCAAGAACGCCGACGGCAGTTACAGCAACGGCTCGGGCTGCGGCAACGAGACCGCCAGCGAGCAGCCGCTCATGCGCCAGTTCATGGTCGAGAGCGTGAAGTATTGGGTCGACGAGTATCACATCGACGGATTCCGTTTCGACCTGATGGGCGTGCACGACATCGAGACGATGAATGCCATTCGCAAGGCAGTGCCTGCCGACATCTTCATCTATGGTGAAGGCTGGAGCGCCGGTTCGTGTGCCTATCCTCAAGAGAAACTCGGCATGAAAGCCCACATTCAGCAAATGCCCGGCATCGCCGCCTTTAGCGACGAGATGCGCGATGGCCTGCGCGGCCCGTGGGACGGCGACGACAAGACCGCCTTCCTGGGTGCCGTGGCTGGCAACGAGGAAAGCGTGAAATATGGCATCGTGGGTGCCATCAGTCATCCGCAGGTCGACATGAAGAAGGTGAACTACGCCGATGTGGCCTGGGCCAGCCAGCCCACGCAGATGATTGCCTATGTGAGCTGCCACGACGACATGTGCCTCGTAGACCGACTGAAAGCCAGCATCCCTGGCATCAGCGAGAGCGAACTCATTCGCCTCGACCAGCTGGGACAGACGGCCGTGCTCACCTCGCAGGGTGTGCCTTTCCTGCTCAGCGGCGAGGAACTGCTGCGCAACAAGAAAGGCGTGCACAACAGCTACGAGTCGCCCGACAGCATCAATCAGCTCAACTGGAACAACCGCTTCAAGTATCCGCAGGTGTTCAACTACTACCGTGGGCTCATCAGTCTGCGCAAGCATCACCCTGCATTCCACATGGGCGATGCCGACCTGGTGCGCCGTCACCTCGAGTTCCTGCCTTCACAGGAGAATGTGGTGGCATACCGCCTGAAGAATCATGCCGGCGGCGACGAGTGGAACAACATCTATGTGGTGCTCAACGGCAGTCGCAAGGAGTGTGTGATTGATGTGCCGCAAGGCCGTTACACCGTGGTGGTGAACTGCGGATTTGTGAACGAGAAAGGCATTGATGTGATGGAAGGCACTCAAATTCGCATTCCCAGCCAAACTGCCCTCATCATGCACGACTAAACAGTAACATTATTTCAACGCTAAACGATCAACAACAATGAAAAGAGTTTTTTTAGCCGCTATGCTTCTTGTGGCTTTTGCCGCGCAGGCTGCCAAGCTCAATATCGACCGGGTTGAGCCCGAGAACTGGTATGCAGGACTCAAATACAACTCGCTCGAAATCATGGTCTATGGCGAGGGCATCGGTGCCGCCACCGTCACCACCGACTATCCAGGAGTGACCATCGACAGCATCGCACAGCTGCAGAGCCCCAACTACCTCATCATTTGCATGAGTCTGCACGGGGTGCAGCCAGGCACCATGAACCTCAACTTCCAGCTCGAAAAGAAGAAAAAGACTGTGCCCTTCGTCTTCAAGCCGCGCAGCAACAGCGGCAAGCAGGGTTTCTCGAATGCCGATGTGCTCTACATGCTCATGCCCGACCGCTTTGCCAACGGCAACCCCGCCAACGACAAGGTGAAGGGGATGCGCAGCCAAGTGTGCGACCGCAATCACCCAAGTTACCGCCACGGCGGTGACCTGGAAGGCATACGCCAGCATCTCGACTATTTCAACGATCTGGGAGTGACCGCCCTGTGGTTCACACCCGTGCTTGAGAACGACTCCCCCGAGAGTCCCTGGAACGACACCTATCACGGCTATGCCACCACCAACTACTACCGCGTTGACCCCCGTTTCGGCACCAACGACGAGTACAAGCGACTCATCGACGAAGCCCATGCCAAGGGGCTGAAGGTGGTGATGGACATGATTTTCAACCACTGCGGATTTGAACATCCCTGGGTGGCCGACATGCCCACAAACGACTGGTTCAACCTGCACGAGTGGCTCAAGAAATCGAAAGGCACCAGCGATGCTCGCGGCACCAACTTCCAGCAGACCAGCTACAAGCTGGCGCCCGTGCTCGACCCCTATGCCAGCCAAATCGACAAGAAGGAGACCGTGCAGGGCTGGTTTGTATCAACCATGCCCGACCTCAACCAGAACAACTCGCATGTGATGAACTATCTCATCCAGAACAGCATCTGGTGGATCGAGACAGTGGGCATCGACGGCATTCGCATGGACACCTACCCATACGCCTACGCCGAACCCATGGCACGGTGGATGAAGATCATCAACAACGAGTACCCCAACTTCAATGTGGTGGGCGAAACCTGGTTTGAACAGCCTGCCTACACGGCCGCTTGGCAGCAAGGCAGCAAGGTGGCCAAGACCGACAGCCACCTGAAGACGGTGATGGACTTCGCCTTCCGTGCTGCCATCGACTCGGCAAGCGTGGAGGAAACCGACAACCAGTGGCGCGGCTTCAACCGCGTGTATAACAACCTGGTGTTCGACTACCTCTATCCCGATCCCAGCAGTGTGATGGCATTCATTGAGAATCATGACACCGACCGCTTCCTCAAAGACGGACAGGATGCCGACAAACTCAAGCAAGCGCTTGCCCTGCTGCTCACCATGAACCGCATACCGCAGCTGTACTACGGCACCGAGATTCTCATGAACGGCACCAAGGCGGTGACCGACGGCAATGTGCGCAAGGACTTCCCAGGCGGATTCCCGGGCGATGAGCACAAC
>JAEEVB010000240.1 GCA_016287065.1 Muribaculaceae bacterium | reverse complement strand
CACCGCAACAACGATGGCGGCGACACGTCAGACCGTCACAGAAGCCTGCAGGGGCATCGAGCCCCTGGCAGACTTCAGCAACAACGATGACGGCTCTACATCACCCGTCATTTGCACATGAGAGAGTATTAATCTGTAAACTTTTTTCAGGACGCTACATCAGCCGGCATTGCGTGTCACCTTCTTTGTGCGAGAATTGTGTCGTCTTTGCAAAACTACTAATTTGTGGTAATTCACACTAATTCGCGGTGATACCCTGCATTCATCAGCCTCGGCATCATCTAGAGCCTGCTCTTCTTGTATAAAACGAAATAAATGTGTAACTTTGCACCCAAAATTCAATTAGGGTATGCAAAACATTAGAAACGTAGCGATTATAGCACACGTCGACCACGGCAAAACTACCCTCGTCGACAAGATGCTGGCAGCCGGTAACCTCTTCCGCGATAACCAAGTAGTAGGCACTCAAATCCTTGACAGCAACGATCTTGAGCGCGAACGAGGCATCACCATCCTGTCGAAGAACGTTTCTATCAACTATAACGGTTACAAGATCAACATCATCGACACTCCGGGGCACAGCGACTTTGGTGGCGAGGTGGAGCGCGTGCTCAACATGGCCGACGGCTGCCTGCTGCTGGTCGACGCTTTCGAGGGTCCCATGCCCCAGACGCGCTTCGTCCTGCAGAAGGCCATCGAAATAGGGTTGAAGCCCATTGTGGTCATCAACAAGGTAGACAAGCCCAACTGTCGCCCCGACGAGGTGCAGGAGCAGGTGTTCGAGCTGATGTGCAACCTCGACGCTACCGAAGACCAGCTCGACTTTCCCACTGTGTTTGGCTCGGCAAAACAAGGCTGGATGAGCCTTGATTGGCGCGAGCCCACCGACAACATCACCGCCGTGCTCGATGCCATTATCGAACACATACCCGAACCCGCCATGAACGAGGGCGACCCACAAATGCTTGTCACCTCGCTCGACTACAACTCCTATGTGGGCCGTATCGCTGTGGGCCGTGTGCACCGTGGCACCCTTACCGATGGTATGGAGATTGGCCTGTGCAAGAAAGACGGCACCGTGGTGAAGCAGAAAATCAAGGAGCTGCGCACCTTCGAAGGAATGGGGCAAGTGCATGTGCAGGAAGTGCCCTGTGGCGACATCTGCGCCCTTGTAGGTATCGACGGTTTTGAGATTGGCGACACCATCACGCTGCTCGCCAATCCCGAACCCCTTCCCCGCATCGCCATCGACGAACCGACCATGAGCATGCGATTCACCATCAACGACTCGCCCTTCTTCGGCAAAGACGGCAAATTCGTCACCTCACGTCACATCTGGGACCGTCTGCAGCACGAGTTGCAAAAGAACCTGGCTCTGCGTGTGGAGCGCACCGAGAACGAGGATGCCTGGAATGTGTTTGGTCGTGGCGTGCTGCACCTCTCGGTACTTATCGAGGAAATGCGTCGCGAAGGCTACGAACTGCAGGTAGGACAGCCTCAGGTCATCATCAAGGAGATTGACGGCGTGAAGTGCGAACCCATCGAATCGCTCACCATCAACGTGCCTGAGGAGTATGCTAGCAAGATGATTGACATGGTGACACGTCGCAAGGGTGAAATGACTACTATGGAAACACAGAACGACCGCATACACATGGAGTTCAAGATACCGTCGCGTGGCATCATCGGCCTGCGCACCAACGTGCTCACCGCTAGTGCCGGCGAGGCCATCATGGCCCACCGCTTTCTTGACTATGAGCCCTGGAAGGGTGAAATCACCCGACGCACCAACGGCTCAATCATCGCCATGGAAGGCGGCACGGCATATGCCTACGCCATCGACAAGCTGCAAGACCGCGGTAAGTTCTTCATCTTCCCCCAGGAAGATGTGTATGCCGGTCAGGTTGTAGGTGAGCATACCAAGGAAAAAGACTTGGTGGTGAACGTGACCAAGAGCAAGAAGCTCACCAACATGCGCGCAAGTGGTGCCGACGACAAGGTGAAGATCGTGCCACCTATCGTTTTCAGTCTTGAAGAGGCCCTCGAGTATATCAAAGCCGACGAGTATGTGGAAATCACGCCCAATCACCTGCGTATGCGTAAAATCATCCTCGACGAGCTCGAGCGCAAGCGCATCGCCAAGGCTGCTGGTCATCCCGAAGACTAAACAACAAAAACTGACATCAGTTTTGTATTTCACACATTTATTTATATATTTGCCTGATTATATACTCTTGCATATATAATTTAAATGAAAAAAGTGCTGAAATACATATTTCACTACGACCACTTGATTATTGTGGTCATGGCGCTTTTGCTCACATTCTTGTTCTCGCTTGTCTTTGATGCGCTGGGCCTGAAGAACCCCTACAAGAAGAGCGTGTCGACACATTCGTTTGTAGAAACATTCAACCGCTATGCCGCGACGCAGGAGATAATGGCCACTTCCGACAATGTAGTGGTTGTAGATGTTGGCGGAGGACCCAATCGTGGAAAGATGGCTTCGGTGCTGAATAAAGTTGACAGCCTTGACCCCATGGCGGTGGGTATTGATGTCATTTTTGCCACTCCTGGAGAAAAAGCGGTCGATGAGCAATTGATGCAGGCCATCAATTCGATGAAGTCACATGTGGTGCTCGCAACTGCCAAACCCGAAGGTTCGAAACAGGTCTTGAAGTCCTATTTTGCCGACTCACTGGGAATCAAGAGCGGCCATGTAATGCTGGGCATAGACGAGAAAGAAGTGCTCACTTTCAACGCTATTCAAGAAGGCGACACATCGATGGTAGCACATCTGAACAAGATGTGGAACGAATACTACGACATCAAGGAGCCCTTTAGTTTGCGTGAAGATCCCATTCTGATCGACTATAATGTTGATTGCGCTGTGGTGCCCGCTGAGAATCTCGACAGTTGTGCCGAGATGATTGAGGACCACATCGTGCTCATTGGCGATGCCTCTTCGGGCAGTGACATCAAGCGCGTGCCCACCGAGAAAGGGGTGATGCCGGGCGTAATGATTCATGCGCTGTGCCTTGAGACGCTGCACTCGATGGAGGGTTATCCCAAGACGGTGTCATTTGTCTGGAACCTACTGCTGGCATTTGTCTTGTGCTATGTGATGGAGCTGCTGCTCTCGCTTGTGCAGACGAAATTGCCCGACACTCGTAAACCGTGGGCGGTATTCCTGAAAGAGTGGATCAAGAACAGTTATCTCACCAATATCGTGCTGTTGCCTCTGTTGGCGGTGATTACCATTGTCTTGATGAACGCCATGCTGCATGGCAGGTACTACCAACTCACCCTAATCTTTACCGCTGTGGTGATGGTGGTGGAGGCCCGCAACATCTACAAGGCAGCCATAACGGCGTTGCGTGTGAAGCATGACTGGGCATTCCTAAGAAATTCATTAATCCCATAATATATAAGAAATTATGAAGAAATCAATCTTATTATTGGCGGTAATTCTGCTCTCGGCCTTGACGGTGGTCATGGCTAAGACCTACTATGTGGAGAAAGCTTTCTGCGTGAAGGTAAAAGGCCAGAAAACCATGCTGCAGTCGGGAACAACTCTTGACGCAAATACCCATATCACAGTAATGCAAGATGGCGTGCTGGTGTTCGTTGATAAGGAAACGGGCAAACGCTGGATGGTGAAAAAGAAATTCTCCGGGAAAATAAAGAAACTGGCTAAACCCATTGAGAAAGATCTGATTACAGTAACAAAATCCTATTTTCACTCTTTCACCAAGCCTGTTTTGAAGACTTCATCTGAGATGGGGGCAGTGTTGGGATCGGTGATGGCGCCCGGAGTGGGTGTGGGTGGCCCCGTGCCCGAAGAGACGCTCGAAAATGATTCG
>JAEEVB010000239.1 GCA_016287065.1 Muribaculaceae bacterium | reverse complement strand
TCACATAGTCGCCACTGCCATTGGAGGCAATGCCGCCGGTCTTGGCCATGCCCATCAGGGCACGCTTGGCCACGCGCTCCAGGTTGCGACTGTCGAGCGGAGCATCGGTAATGACCACCATCATGCACGACCCGTCGACATTCTCGTTGCGGCGCACATGGTTGATGAAATCGTGCCTTTGCAACTGCTGCCCTACCTGCACGCCATCAATCTCAAGAATGCCGCCATAGTTGGTCTGCACGAGCACCCCGATGGTGTAACCGCCCAGCGACTCGGGCAAGACGCGCGACGAGGTGCCTATGCCGCCCTTGAACCCGAAGCAGATGGTGCCGGTGCCAGCACCCACACAGCCCTGTTCCACAGGCCCGCCTTTGGCACCCTTGATGGCATCAATCACCATTTGTGGCGTGATGTGCATGGCACGGATGGCATTGAGCCGCCCGTCGTTGGTTTCTCCCACCACAGCATTCACCGAGTTCTCGCGTTCATTGCCAGGTTGCATGAGGGTGTAACGCACAGCGCCCTCAATGCCGGCCGCCACGCTCAGCGTGTTGGTGAGAATGACGGGAGTCTCGATGTTGCCCAGCTCACGCACCTGCGTGTAGCCTGCGAGTTTGCCAAAGCCGTTGCCCACATATATGGCGGCGGGCACCTTGTTGCGGAACAGGTTGCCCTGATGCGGCACGATGGCGGTGACACCGGTGCGAATACTGTCGCCCTCGATGCAGGTCACATGCCCCACGGTCACGCCAGGCACATCGGTAATGGTATTGTTAGGCCCCGGCTGGAAAATACCCGTCGGGAAGCCCCACTCGCGCAGGGTCTTGTGAGACTGACCCCAAGAGCCCCATGCAACCAGCATCAGGCTCAAGGTAAACAGGAAACGATATGACGATTTCATCACTTGATAAGGTTACCCAAGATGTCGCGTGTGATTTGTCGGGTAGCTGCCTGTGTGGCGCTCTTGGTAATCTTGCTGCCAGCACTGGTGCGGCTCTTGGTCTTCTTACCACTCACGGCATCGCTCACCTTGGTGCCAATGATTGAGGCAATGGCGGCTGTGACAGCCGTGGCAATGGCCTTTAAGATGCGCCTGATGAGCCCAGGCTTCTTGTTCTTTTCCTCCTTGGCTTTCTCCTTCTCTTTCTCGGCCTCGGCTTTTGCTTCTTCTTCGGCCTTGGCCTCTTTCTCCATCTCCTTGAGCAGCACCTCGAAAGCACTCTCGCGGTCAAGGGCCTTGTCGTACTTGCCGTAGATGCGCGAGCCCTTGATGATGCTGTCGCGCTGCCCCTCGGTGATGGCACCAATCTGGCTCAGCGGGAACAGAATCTTGGCACGCTCCACAATGCTGGGCGCACCCTTCTCGTCGAGGAACGACACAAGTGCCTCGCCCGTCTCGAGATTCATGATGGTCTCGTCGGTCTTGAACGCGGGATTGGGGCGGAAGGTGTCGGCTGCCGTCTTCACGGCCTTCTGGTCCTTGGGAGTGTAGGCACGCAGGGCATGCTGCACGCGGTTGCCCAGCTGGCCCAGGACTGTTTCGGGAATGTCGGTGGGACTCTGTGTCACAAAGTAAATGCCCACGCCCTTACTGCGGATGAGGCGAATCACCTGCTCGATCTTGTCGACCATGGCCTTGGAAGTATCGTCGAAGAGCATGTGTGCCTCGTCGAAGAAGAACACCAGTTTGGGCAGATCCAGATCGCCCACCTCGGGCAGCGTGCTGTAGAGTTCGCTCATGAGCCACAGCAGGAAGGTAGAGTAGAGTTTGGGCTTGAGCATGAGCTTGTCGGCCGCCAGCACATTCATGATGCCCTTGCCGCCCTCGCACTGCATCAGATCGTAGATGTCAAACTCGGGTTTACCAAAGAACTGGTTGCCACCCTGATCCTCCAGACGCAGAATGGCGCGCTGGATGGCACCTACCGATGCCGTGGCGATGTTGCCATACTGCGTGACATACTCGCTGGCGTGCTTGCTGATGTAGTCGAGCAGTGAGCGCAGGTCTTTGAGGTCGTCGAGCAGCCAGCCGCGTTCGTCGGCAATGCGGAAGGCGATGGTGAGCACACCCGACTGTATCTCGTTGAGTTCAAACAGGCGCGCGAGCAATTCGGGCCCCATCTGCGAAATGGTGGCACGCATGGGATGACCCTGTTCGCCATAGACATCGAAGAAACGCACAGGGCAACCCTGGAATTGCGGGTTCTCGATGCCAAACTCGGGCATGCGTTTCTCGATGAAGCCCGACAGTTTGCCTGGCTGGCTGATGCCCGAGAGGTCGCCCTTCATGTCGGCCATGAAACAGGGAACGCCTGCCTGGCAGAAGCTCTCAGCTATCACTTGCAGGGTAACGGTCTTACCCGTACCGGTGGCTCCGGCCACGAGACCATGCCTGTTGGCCATCTTACCAATGATGTTGATGGGGCCATTGTCGCAATGCGCAATGTAGAATTCTTTTTCTGGTGTATACATAATTTTATAGAGTTTAGTGAATAATCTGTTTCAGGCCGATTAAATGGAACCATCATTATGGTTATCGGTTCTTTTTTGCTCAATTAGCAAAGATACATATTTTTCTGTATGCTGCCAAATTATATCATTTTTTTTCAATAACTTTGCATCGAAGTTCTAAATTGAAACAAATCATGAAAATAGGCCAATATAACGAGTTGAAGGTGAACCGCAGTGTTGACTTCGGACTGTATTTGATTGATGCCGACGGGCAGGAAGTGTTGCTGCCCAAACGCTATGTAACCCCCGAAATGACCGTGGGCACAACGCTGCAGGTGTTTGTATATAACGATTCGGAGAACCGCCCCGTTGCCACCACCGAACGGCCGCATGCCGTGGTGGGCGACTTTGCGCTCATGCGCGTGAACGCCGTGAATCAGGTGGGCGCCTTCCTCGACTGGGGGCTGGTGGCCAAGGAACTGCTGGTGCCCTTCCGCGAACAGCGGGTGAAGATGCAGCCGAGCCGCAGCTATATCGTCTACATCTATCTCGACCACGAGAGCCATCGCGTGGTAGCGACCGCCAAACTCGACAAATATCTCAACAATACCCTGCCCCGCTACTATCATCGCCAGAAAGTGGACCTGCTCGTTGTGCAGCGCACCGAACTGGGCTACAAAGTGATTGTCAACAACTTGCACTGGGGCATGCTCTATGCCAACGAGACCTATGGCGACATCAACATAGGCGAACGCCACACTGGCTACATCAAGCAGGTGCGCGACGACGGCAAGATTGATGTTACCATGCTCAAAATCGAGAAGATGCGCGTTGACGACCTCTCGACTCAAATACTCGACTACCTGAAGAAACACGGCGGCAGCATGACACTCAACGACAAGAGCGACCCGAAAGAGATACTCGCCGTCTTCAACTGCAGCAAAAAGGACTTCAAGAAAGCATTGGGACAGCTCTACAAGGAAAAGAAGGTGACCCTGGGCGAAGTGGTGAAACTGGCTTGAGGCATTTGTTGACCGTGAGGCATGGACGCATTTGTTGAGTTTTTCACGCAATGGGGCATCTTTGGGCTGTTTTTCGGCTCCTTCATTGCCGGCAGTGTGGTGCCGCTCAGTTCAGAGGCGCTGCTTGTCGTGTGCCTGGGCCCGCTCAAGCTGGGCGCCTGGCCCTGCTTCATTGCAGCCCTTGCAGGCAATGTGGCAGGCGGCATGACCTGCTACCTGATGGGGCGGCTCGGCAAAATGGAATGGATTGAGAAATACTTTCATGTGAAGAAGGAGAAACTCGACAAGGCGCAGCGCTGGGTCGAGAACCGCGGTGCCTACATGGCATTCTTCGCCTTCCTCCCCATTCTGGGCTCGGCCATCACCATTGCATTGGGCCTGATGCGTGCCAATCCTTGGATTGTGCTCGTGTCGATGAC
>JAEEVB010000238.1 GCA_016287065.1 Muribaculaceae bacterium | reverse complement strand
TGCCCTGACGGGCATCGCGCCCCGCTCTGCGGGCGACGAGACGCTAAACACCCACTCGCGAGCTCGCTCTGCGCAGCATCGGCTTCACCTCACCAACGCTCATATAAACATAGCATTGGATTCGGTTTGCACGATGGTTCGCTTCGCGCAGCATCGGCTTCACCTCACCAATGCTCATATAAATATGGCACTGGATTCGGTTTGCACGATGGTTCGCTTCGCTCGGTTCTAAGAACAAATCTTTCATAATTGTTTTCTGTCGCCCCGATGGGGCTAATGTTATTATTTATCATCTATCACAGGGGTTGCGCCTTAAACGGACAGGGCACGCCCTGTCCCTACAATTGCCAGCAGGAGGACTCGGAGATCTCGAAGGACTCGAGATGGAAGGGATGGATGAATCATTTGGGAAAAATGGGAAAAATGGGAAATGATGGAATTTTGTGGGTTGAATGTTGATCATGTGATTGGCCTTAAGCATATTTCTTATTATTAGAGGTTTTGTATCATACTGCAAATGTTGATTTGGTGGTGTGGGCAAAGATAAGGCTGGGGTGAGCTGAAAGCCATATTATTAGGACATAATATTAGGTGTGGCTTTTAGCCGTTCTAGCCGCGCTAGCTGCTCTAGATGCTCTAGCCTCTCTAGCCACTCTAGCCTCTCAAGCCTCTCTAGATTCTCTAGCTGTTCTAGCTGTTCTAGATGTGCTAGGTGCTATAGGTGCAGATTCTATATAGAGATTAAGGGGAGGGGGATGGCTTATACTTTTTCTGGTGGTTATGGGTTGTTGAGGGGGAGGATGAAGTGGGTGGGGTAGTTGCGGAGCAGTGGAAGTTGCTCGAGTTGGTTCTTGCTCGATGAAGCAGGGAACAGGCCGAAGATGGAGGAGCCTGAACCTGACATGGCGGCGTAGATGGCACCGGCATCATAGAGGCTTTGCTTGATGCTGGCCAATTCGGGATATTGTGCAAATACGCTGGTTTCGAAGTCATTGACAAGATTATCACGCCATAGCTCGGGCTCTTGCTCGAGTATGCTTGGGATGGGCAGCTGTGCAGGCTTGGGTGTGACCTGCGCATAGGCGGCCTTGGTAGGCACCGATACAGGTGGCTTGATGAGCATCAGTGTGAGCCCATTGAAATCGACGCTGATGGGCGACAATACATCGCCAATGCCCGTTGCCATCATGGGCTTGTTGTAGATGAAAAAGGCACAGTCGGCTCCCAGCGTAGCAGCGCTTGCAGCGAGTTGCTCGCGCGAGAGGCTGAGGTTGAACATTTGGTTGAGCATGTTGAGTGTGCATGCGGCATCGCTCGAGCCGCCACCCAGCCCCGCTCCATCGGGGATGTGCTTGTAGAGAAAGATGTCGACAGGGGGCAGTGTGAACTGTTGTTGCAAGAGTCGGTAGGCCTTCATGACGAGATTCTTCTCGGGTGGGCAGTTGACGTCGTTGCCAAAGCAGGTGAGTGTGGCATGGCTGCTGTGTGACGGCACAATCTCGAGTGCGTCGCAGAGTGGTATGGGATAGAAGACGGTCTCGATGTTATGGTAGCCGTCGGGCCGGCGCTGGACGATGTTGAGCCCTAAATTGATTTTTGCGTTTGGGAAGACAATCATGGCGATAAACGAGAAGGTGGTTAAAGGATGGGGCTCATGAGCCTTGCTAGCGACTCGAGTGCACGCTGCTGAACAGGACGACGTCGCCAGTGTGGCAGAGTGATGCGCGTGCAGTTCTTGAGGTCGGCCATGAAGATGCGTTTCATTCGCTCGTTGAACTGCTTGCTATAGACCATGACGTTGCACTCGAAGTTGTGCTCGAAACTGCGGAAGTCGAAGTTGGTGGAGCCAGTGGAGACAAACTCGTCGTCGACAATGACGCACTTGGAGTGCATCATTGTGTTCTCGTAGAAGTAGACCTTGATGCCAGCCTGTAGGCACTCCTTGATGTAGGAGTAAGACGAATACTTGAGTAGGCGTGAGTCGGGCGTGCGAGGCACCATGAGCCTGACGTCGATTTTAGCGAGAGCAGCCGACTGGAGCACCTTGAGCAGACCATCGGTGGGCAGGAAGTAGGGGGTCTGGATGTAGACGGTGCGCTTAGCATTGGCAATAGCCTTGAGGAAAACGTGGCAGATAGCATTCCACCTGCCAGTGGGCCCGCTGCTGACCACCTGAATGGCATCGGGGGTATCGGGTGTGGCGTTGTGTGTTACGGTGGTCTCGGTTAGCAGGTCTCGCTTCATGAAATTCCAGTCGACGGCAAAGGAGTATTGTAGCCCCTTGAGGGCATTGCCCACAATGCGCAGGTGTGTGTCGCGCCAAGGGAGTTTGTGCTTGAGTTTGTGCCTGGAACCGGTGACATATCGGTCGGCGATGTTCATGCCGCCAATGTATCCAATCTTGCCGTCGATAATAACCATCTTGCGGTGGTTGCGCCAGTTGAGCCTGTTGGCAAACTCCATGATGGTGACCTTGAGGAAAGGGTAGGCCTCGACGCCAGCCTTTCTCATCTTGCGGAAGAATGACATGTTGAGCAGGAATGAGCCAATGTGGTCGTAGATGACCCTCACTTTCACGCCCTCTTGTGCTTTCTGGACGAGTATGTCGCGAATCTCGCGTCCGATCTTGTCGCGTGCAAAGATGTAGTATTGGAGGTGGATATATTCTTTGGCGGCCAGCATATCGCGCTTGAGGGCATCGAACTTCTCCTGTCCGCTGGTGAAGATTTCAATCTCGTTTCCGGAGAAGTAGTGAGGCTCGACAATGGAGTTGACGAGCCGTGCAATCTGCTTGTTCTCTTCGCTGATGCCGGTTTGCTCGATGTCGACCTTCTCGTTGGCCACATCGCCGAGCAGCTTGATGCTCTTGCGTCGTGAAATCATGCGCACCCCCTTGAGGCTGCGTCCGAACAGGAGGAAGAGGAAGAGGCCCAGCACGGGCAGCAGGATGAGCACGGCCACCCAAGCCAGCGACTTGACGGGATTGCGGTTTTCGGAAATGACGACGCCAATCAAGCCCAGAATAGTGAGCACATACAGAATGGTGAAAATGATAAACACCACATAACTGTAGGAAACCGATTGGGCAAGAAGCGTCATAGCTGTGCTTGGTTTAAAAGGTTGTAAATCAGTTAATCGCAAATAAAAAAACCTATCATTCCAAGCTCATGGCAAAGGCAATGATAGTGTTACGTGAGTAAACAGATTCCGGAATCCGGGATCAGTTAACCACCACTTTTCTCGACCACTGGTTGTTGTACTTGACGATGTAGAAGCCCTTGGGCATCTCGACCGAGACGTGTGACTCGGCGTTGACCTTGAGCTGCTTCACCATTTGACCCGTGATGGAGTAGATTTGGAAGATGGCGTCTTCGCTGCCAGCAGTGAGAACGATGCGGCCGTCGCCCCCTCGTGCGGATGCGGTGGCTTGCACATTCTCGATACGCTGATTGCCTGCAGGCCATGGTGTGGCGAAAGCGTTGACAGCAGCCAGCGACGCGCAAAGTAGCGATATGTAGACTAACTTTTTCATTCCAACGGGCAAAATTACACCTTTTTTTGAAAAAAACCTATTTTTGGCACAATTTTTTTGAAAGAATTGCGTTTTGTGGGCTTTTTCACCTCTTTGACTGCAAAAAGGAGGTAGGGTTTAACCCAAATTCGACCTAATGACCGAATTGGGTTTAACGTAAAAAAACTCCCACCCATGCGGGCAGGAGTTTTTTTGAGGAGTTATTTAATAAGAGGGTAATTCTTATTTGATAACTTTTGCAGCAGCCTTGGTACCATCGGTGTAAGTAGTGACAACGATGTTGAGACCGTCGAACGGCACAGCGCTCTCGATGCCAGCGATGTTGACATACTTCACGCTCTTGACAGCCTTGGAGTTGATGTCG
>JAEEVB010000237.1 GCA_016287065.1 Muribaculaceae bacterium | reverse complement strand
GCTCGATGTATTGCCGTCACTGCACCCGTCGCCGTTTTGCTGGTCAAACCGACAACGAGTGTGGCATGGACCGCATCGAGAAGGCGCTGGAGTACATCCGCAACACTCCCACCGTGCGCGACGTGTTGCTCTCGGGTGGCGATGCCCTCATGGTGAGCGACAAGCGTCTGGAATATATCATCTCTGAACTGAGAAAGATTCCTCATGTAGAGATTGTTCGTCTGGGAACCCGCACCCCGGTGGTTTGCCCCCAGCGCATCACTCCCGAATTGTGCGCAATGCTCAAGAAGTATCATCCCGTGTGGCTCAACACGCACTTCAACCATCCCAACGAGGTCACTGCCGAGTCGCGCCGTGCTTGCGAGATGCTCGCCGACGCCGGTGTGCCCCTGGGCAACCAGAGTGTGCTACTGCGTGGCGTGAACGACTGCGTGCATGTGATGAAGCACCTGGTGCACGAACTCGTGAAGATGCGTGTGCGTCCTTACTACATTTATCAGTGCGACCTCTCGATGGGTCTGGAACACTTCCGCACTCCCGTGTCGAAGGGTATCGAGATTATCGAAGGCTTGCGCGGACACACTTCGGGCTACTGCGTGCCTACCTTCGTGGTCGATGCTCCTGGTGGCGGCGGCAAGACTCCCGTCATGCCTCAGTACATCATTTCGCAGGCTCCCGGCAAGGTTGTGCTTCGCAACTTCGAGGGCGTGATCACTACCTATACCGAGCCCAGCGAGTATCACAGCGATTGCAACTGTCCCGAATGTCAGGCCGAGCGTGCCCGCAAGGAGCAGGTGGCCGACGACAAGGCTGTGGACGGTGTCATCTCGCTGCTTGAGGGTGAGCGCATGAACATCGAGCCCAAGGCGCTGAAACGCCACGAGCGTAACGAAATCCGTCACAAGAACTAACCATAGCGATGGGGGTGAGGGTGCCGTTGTTGGCGCCTTCACCCGCCTTTGCCTTTATATAAATATGGTGTTTTGCCCTTCATCAATGAAATATTGAACTACAGCAGTCTTTCCATCGTGGGACTTGAGAAGAACACGGGAAAGACCGAGTGCCTGAAATATGTGCTCAAGCGCATGCCGGTCGATTCCCGGCGCATTGCTGTGACTTCAATAGGCATTGATGGCGAAACGGTCGATCAGGTGACGCGCACGCAAAAGCCTGAAATCGTGTTGCCGCAGGGCATGTTCTTCGCTACCAGTGAAGCGCACTACCGCCAGCGCAGACTCGTCTCTGAACTCATGGATGTGAGCGACGAGAACACCTCGCTGGGGCGTGTGGTTACCGCCAAGGCGCTCACCACCGGCAAGGTGCTTCTCTCTGGACCACCTTCGGCCACAGGTCTCATCAGGTGGATGAAGCAGATGCAACGCTTGGGTATCGACCTCACGATTATCGATGGCGCACTGTCGCGCCTGAGTTCGGCTTCGCCGGCTGTGAGCCAGTCGATGATTCTTGCCACGGGGGCTGCCTACTCGGCTAATATCAACACCCTTGTGCAGAAGACTGCCTTCATCGTGCAGCTCATCAACCTGCCGCTGGCCGATGAAGAGAAACGCAACCTCTTCGGCACGCTGGAACAGGGCAGTTGGTGGCTCGATGCCGATGGCGTGCTGAACTCGCTAAGTTCGGCTACCTCGCTGTCAAAGGACATCCGCTTCAAGGGCATGGACCGGTGCAGCACCATCTATGTGGCGGGAGCGCTGGTCGACGGATTTATCGAGAAGGTGAGAGCCAACAAGGACCTGAGGCAAGTGGAAATCGTGGTGCGCGACTTTACGAGGATTTTCGTCACTCCGCAACTGTTCAGGCTCTTCCTCAAGGCAGGCGGACGCGTCACGGTGCTCCAGAAGAGCAAACTCATCGCCGTCACGGTCAATCCTACCTCGCCCTCGGGATTTGTACTTGATTCGGACATTTTGTGTCAGAAACTTTCTGAAGCCATAGAGCTTCCTGTGTATGACCTCTTAAAAAACTAATAGATGCAACTGAAAACCGTCATAGACTCGCCTTGCGGCCTGCGATTCATGCTCGACAAGCTTGAATTGCAGTCGGGATTTGCGCGCCGGTGCCTCCTTGATATGGAGATGCTCACCCAGGCTGCCGATATCCAGGCTACCTATGATGTGTTGCACCAGTTCGCACACTTTGTGGACGCAACCGACCGCGTGCACCTGTCAACCCTGCTTTTCAAACTGCAGGCGCTCAAGGATATCCGCACCACCATCCAGAACCTTGAGCACCATGCCACGCTCGACGACATCGAACTCTTTGAGGTGAAGCACCTCGCCATTCTTGCCGTCGATGTGAAAAAACTCCTTGCCGAGCACGGCATGGAGCAGGTGGTGGAAATACCCGACCTCGACGAGGTGATTACCATTCTCGACCCCGATGGGTTGAAAATGGCCTCTTTCTACATCTACGACTCCTATTGCCAGCAACTCAAGGACCTGCGCTCGAAGATGCGCCAGAATCCCGAGTTGAACGACCAGCTTTTGCTCGAAGCAAGCGATTTGGAACTTGGTGTTCGAATTGACCTCAGCAAGCAGTTGCATCACTTTGCAACAGCCATTAGGCAAGCCCTGCTGGCGCTGGCCGATGTCGACATTTATCTGGCAAAAGCATTACAAATGAAACAGATGGGGCTTTGCTTCCCCGTCATCTCCCAGGATGGCAGCACCCGCTTCGAGGGACTGTTCCATCCGCAAGTCAAAGAGGCTCTTGCCGCCGTTGGTCGCCAGTACCAGCCGGTAAATATCTCCTTTGACTTGAAACCTACATTGATAACCGGTGCCAACATGGGCGGCAAGACTGTTGTGCTCAAGACCTTGACCTTGTGTCAATACTTGTTCCAGTTCGGTTTTGGCATTCCCGCCACATCGGCACACCTCGATGTGAAATCGCACATCTTCTTCTGCATTGGCGACGAGCAGTCGGTCGAGAAAGGCCTCTCGTCGTTTGCTGCCGAAATGAAGAACATCGATGCCGTAATCAAGGCATCGCGCAACGAACGAAAACTATTGGCGTTGATCGACGAACCGGCACGCACCACCAATCCCACCGAGGGCGCAGCCCTTGTGGCGGCATTGCTCAAGGTGCTTGCTGATGCCGATATGAGCCTGCTGCTCACAACGCACTATGATATAGAGCCAGGCGATGCCCGTTGCCTCAGGGTAAAGGGTTTCGTCAATGGCGTGATGAACTACTCCCTTGTGGAGGTGCACGATGGCGAGGTGCCTCACGAGGCACTGAACATAGCCCAGGCTCTTGACATCGATCCCCAGTGGATTAGTCTGGCAAGAGACATTATCAACAAAAACGAACGAATACTATAATATATAAATGATAATACTATGCAAAAAAGCAAGTTAGGTTTAGATTTTGAAAAAGTCGAATATGCCAGAAGCCTGGCCAAGGGCATCGCTGAAGATGTGCAGGCCTTTGTGGAGCAATACACCACAGTGGCTGTAGAGCGCACCTTGTGCCGATTGATGGGAATTGACGGCATCGACGAGAACGAAGTGCCACTGCCCAATGTAGTGGTTGAAGCCCTCAAGGACAAGGGCGTGCTCAACGAAGGTGCGTTGTTCTTCATCGCCAATGCCATGATTCAGACTGGCCTCAAGCCGCAGCAGATTGCCGAAAAGGTGGCTGCTGGCGAGCTCGACATCACCCGTGTGGTCACTACCGACCAGAAACAGATTGCCGATGTGCTGCAACCTGTCATTGACGAGAGCATGGAGCGCATCCGTGCACGCCGTGCCCGCCGCGAGCATTACCTCGAAACCATTGGCGAGGGTCCCAAACCCTACCTTTACATCATTGTGGCAACCGGTAACATTTATGAAGATGTGGTGCAGGCCCAGGCAGGTGCCCGCCAGGGTGCCGATGTGATTGCCGTGATCCGCACCACGGGCCAGAGTCTGCTCGACTATGTACCTTATGGCGCTA
>JAEEVB010000236.1 GCA_016287065.1 Muribaculaceae bacterium | reverse complement strand
CACATCGTGGAACTCGCTGAGCAACTGCAGGACTGCGGCATACAGGCGCTCACCATTCACGGAAGCACACGCTCTCAACTCTATACCGGCGAGGCCGACTGGACCCTGATTGGCGAGGTGAAGAACAATCAGCGCATGACCATCCCCATTATTGGCAATGGCGACATTACCTCGGCGCAAAAACTTGCCGAATACTACGACCGTTATGGCGTTGACGGCATCATGGTGGGCCGAGCCTCTATCGGCGCCCCCTGGATTTTCAGGGAAATGAAGCACTACCTCACCACCGGCGAGATGCCCGTCATCACCCCACAAGAGAAGATGGCACTTATCCGCCGCCAGATTAACGAAAGCATCAACCGCATCGATGAGTACCGCGGCATTCTGCACATTCGCCGCCATCTTGCCGCAACACCGCTGTTCAAAGGCATCTACAACTTCAGGGAAACCCGCATCGCCATGCTACGTGCCAAGACTTTCGACGAGCTCAACGACATCCTCAACCTCATCGAACAAAAGTATTTATCTCAACAAGTATAACACCCACAGCACTATGAACTCCCTTAAGATTTCCCTCGCAATCATCGCCACACTGTGCATCGCTGCCACAGCACAGGCCCAAGAAAAGGAATACAAGATGGAAGTGGGCAACTTCTACGAACTCAATGTGAGCGACAACCTGAGTGTGGACTACCGCTTCTCGACCGACTCGGCCGGCTATGCCGTGTTTACGGCACATCCCGATGTGGCCCATGCCATCGTACTGTCCAATAGTGCTAAAGGGAAATTATCTATCAAACTGAATGATAAAAGTATTCGTGCCAACCAGTTGCCAGTCATCACACTCTACTCCTCAGAACTGCTGCAGGTAAGCAACGAGAGCAAGGGTACCATCAATATCCTGCAACTGAGGCCAGTGAGCAAGTTCACCGCCAAAACCTTTGACAACGGATCCATCACAGTGAATGGACTAGACGCCGAAGAAGCAAGTCTCAACATCCTCACAGGCAAGGGAAAGATTACCGTGAGCGGCTCGACGGGCAAACTCGACTGCAAGAATGTGGGAACCGGCGTAATTGAGGCGCGCAACCTTGAGGCACATGACATCAACTGTTCGATTGTGGGCACAGGGCACATTTACTGCAACAGCACCGGCGGTCCCCTCGTGCTCAAGGGAACCGGTTCAGGAAAAGTACATTACAAAGGAACTCCATCGAGCATTAAACTGCGCCAACTGGGTTCAATCAAGGCCGTTCCTATCACCGACGAAGACTAATAGCCGCTACACCTCATTCAACTTCTGAGCACACTCTGAGCAAAGACCTTTCACCACATATTCAGTACTATCTACCACAAATCCCTCGGGCAATGGAACTGCAGGGATGGGCACACGCTGCAAGCAATAAGTGCGGTGACAATTGCGGCAGGTAAGATGAACATGACCCTGACATTGACGAGTGTCATCGAGGTGGCACACACAGTAGCGATGCGTGCCCGAGCCATCGTCAATCTCATGCAGCAAGTGCGCTTCGGTGAAAGCCACCAGAGAGCGGAACACGGTAGAACGGTCAACGGTAGGCAGGCGGTCCTCTACATCGGCAAGCGAGAATGCTCCCTGCATTTCATGACGTACTGTGCGCCACACAAGCAGCCTCACCGCGCTCACGCGCAACCCTGCATTCTCCAGAGCTTGTTGGTCGTTCACAACCACATGAGGCATAGGTTTGTCAGTGTTCATGTTTATGTCCTTTAAATCTATTTATAACCAATGAATGTATCAACAAAACCACCAGCAGTGCCGTGCACACCCATTCAAGAGGCGTTCCCGTAGACTGGTGAGGCGCTATGGTAAGTGCGCTGTAAGCAAACCACTCGCTGGGCAGCAACCAGTCGATAACACAACCAAATACCACGGCACCCGTCACAATCGCTACCAGATAGGCTGCTAGTGAACGTGTTCCCAATTTGGCTCGCAGCACCAAGATAGAGGCAAAATTAGCAGCTGGGCCAGCCATGAGCAGCACCAAAGCTGCGCCCGGTGTCAATCCCTTGGCCATGAGTGCCACCGCAATGGGAATAGACCCAGTTGCGCACACATACATGGGAATGCTGATGACCAGGACAAGCAGCATAGAGAGCAGCGTATTGTTTTTGAAGACCACAAACAAATCGTCGGGTACCGCAAGCGTGATAGCCGCTGCTATCACAAGACCCACCACCAGCCACTTGCCGATATCTTCCACCATCTCTACAAAGGCAAAGTCGAGTGCCTTGCGCATCTTTGCCACAAAAGTAGTGGCAGGTTGGTCGTCGTGGTGGTGACAGCAGCAATGGTCATGCTCATGCTCGTGCTCATGGTGATGCTCATGTTCGTGGTCATGGCAATGGCAGCATGTGTCTTGCTCATCGTCGTCAACAGCCTCATCATCACCACCGACCTTGTCGACCAGCACGCCCCCCATCAAAGCCGTTATCAGCGCCACCAAAGGACGAACCACGGCAAAGGGAATGCCCAACATGGCGGCCGTGGCAAGGATGGAGTCGACTCCCGTCTGCGGCGTGGCTATCAGGAACGATGCCACAGCACCTCGAGAGGCGCCTTGCTTACGCAACGACATAGCTGTGGGTATTACCCCACAAGAGCACAAGGGCAACGGGATTCCAATCAAGGCAGCACGTGCCACCGGACCAATGCCTTTACCTGAGAGATAACGCTTGTAGAAGCCTTGTGGCACAAAGGCATGTAACAGCCCTGCAAACAGGAAACCCAGCAACAGGTAAGGCGACATCTCATTGATTAAATGCAGTACTTCGTTCATGACTTGCTATGATTTTTGGTGCAAAGTAACACACAAGTCGCATAGAGTGCAAGAAAATGGGCTTTCACGTTTCCATCTCTGCAACCCAGTTGCAATAAATCAAGGATTATACCAGTCGCCTTCACGCTTAATGAGGGCTATCAGATGGTCGATTGCATCCTCTTCGGGTATATTTTTTTCGATGCAAGTCTTGTTCTTGTAGAGGCTGATGCGATTTCGGCCAGCACCTACATAGCCATAGTCGGCATCGGCCATCTCACCAGGGCCGTTCACGATGCAACCCATCACGCCAATCTTGAGGTGTGTGAGATGCTCTGTAGCAGCCTGCACGCGGCGTACCGTGGTCTGCAGGTCGAACATAGTGCGGCCACAACCTGGACATGAAATGAACTCGGTCTTACTCATTCTGAGCCGTGCTGCCTGCAATAGGGCAAACTCGCAAGCGACCACCTCGTGCGCAGTCGCAGCATTCGGAGCCTCAAGCCACACGCCATCGCTGAAGCCGTGTAACAGCAGCGCGCCAAAGTCGGTACCAGCCTTCACCTGCAGCCATTCGCGATCAGCATCGGCATAGGCAATGCGTGGCACCACAGGCAACCGCAAGTCAGCATCTACCAATCTGTGCAGCAATGCCTCAATGCTCGCACTCACATTGGCATGTGCCGGTGTCACTACCAGCACCACGTCGGTGCGGCCTCGCAGAACCTCCAATTGAGCCACGGGTGTGTCGGCAGGCACCTGGAGCCATTTTACCGCAGCATCGTGGCATTGAGACAAATCGTGCAAAGTGCAAAGAGGGAACTCGTTGACTTTAGCTGTATAAGCCTTAAGCGGCACTATAAAACGATGTTCATCGTCAACAGCACCAATCTCGCTATAATAGAAATCAGGCTGGGGCGTTGTGCGAGAAGGCGCACACGAAGCAATCACCACGGGCTGCAATCGGCCTCCAGCCACCTCACCCACAGAAATCGTGGTACGGCGTTCGGGCGTAATGGCATTGAAGTGATGACTCACCTCGCCTTCGATAGACGGCAGTCCTTCGCGCAAAGTGACATAGTTCACCAATTTCTGCGCCACTGGAACTTCACACTCGGGTTCCTCGCTCAACGACACGCGAATGGTGTCGCCCAAGCCCTCGCTCAAC
>JAEEVB010000235.1 GCA_016287065.1 Muribaculaceae bacterium | reverse complement strand
TGTTAGTCGAAGTTTTGGGGAGCGTCGGGGGCAATATAGCTTGCCTTGTTGTCGCGCGACTCCCACACATCGGCGCGGTAGCAGTTGGGCACAGTGTCCACAATCCAGCGTGCCACATTCTCGGCTGTGGGGTTGAAGTCGAGCACCTCGTTGAGGTTGCGGTGGTCGATGCGGCCGTGAATGAGTCGCTTGATTTCGGTGAAGTCGCACACCATGCCATTGCTGTCAAGCTCTTCGGCACGGCAATAGACATTGATTTTCCAGTTGTGGCCGTGCAGGTTTTCACACTTGCTCTCATAATCGAGATAGAGCTGGTGGCACGATGAGATTTCGAGAGTTTTCCTTACGTAATACATATTATCAGTTGTTGTTTAATCGTCTAAATATTGAGTGGTGTCGATGATGCCGGCCTCGCGCAGGGCAGCGCGGCGTTCGCGGCAGGTGCCGCACTTGCCGCAGTGCTTCTCGCCGCCTTTGTAGCACGAGTAGGTCTCGGCATAGTTGAGTCCCAGTTCTTTGCCATGGCGGGCGATGTCGACCTTGCTGATGTGGGTGTAGGGGGCAAATACCTTTACATTTTCGTAGGTGCCCATCTGCATGGCAAGTGACATGGCCTCGACAAACTCGCCTCGGCAGTCGGGGTAGATGGAGTGGTCGCCGGCATGGTTGGCGATGAGCACGCGCTTCAGACCGTTGCTCTCGGCAATGCCGCAGGCAATGGCGAGCATGATGCCGTTGCGGAAGGGCACCACGGTCGATTTCATGTTCTCGTCGTCATAATTGCCTTCAGGAATGGCGTCGGGGCTCTCAAGCAGGGCACTCTTGAAGTAGCGGTGCATGAAGTCGAGACGCACAACGATGTGCTTGATGCCCAGTCGCTGGCAGTGTGTGATGGCACACAGGCGTTCGCGCCCGTTCTGGGTAGAGCCATAGTCAAAGGTGATGGCGAGTGCAATATCGTCCTTGTACTCATAGAGCATGGTGGTCGAGTCCATGCCACCTGATATGATGATAACGGCGTCTTTCATTATCGTGTGTTTAGCGTTTTGGGTTGTCGAAGTTGGCAAGAAGCCTCTGCTGCACCAGTTGCTGATGATCGGCGTCGCCATAGTTGGCAAAGGGGATGATGGAAATGCCTCCGCGAGGGTTGAACAGACCTTTCACCTCAATGTACTTGGGGTCCATGAGCGCGATGAGGTCCTTCATGATGATGTTCACGCAGTCTTCGTGGAAGTCACCGTGGTTGCGGAAACTGAACAGGTAGAGTTTGAGGCTCTTGCTCTCGACCATGCGCACACGCGGAATGTAACTGATGATGATGTGCCCGAAGTCGGGTTGACCGGTCTTGGGGCAAAGTGAGGTGAACTCGGGGCAATCCAGAGTCACGAGGTAATCGTTCTCGGGATGCTTGTTGTCGAATGTCTCGAGCACCTGCGGGGTGTATTCATAGTCGTAGCGGGTGTTCTGGTTACCGAGCAGGGTCACTCCTTTGAGTTCGTTTTCGTTGCGTGGCATATTCTGAAGCATTTTAATGATTAGAATGCAAAGTTACAAAAAGTTATGATTATATCACAAAAATAATGTGCGAGCACGTGCCAAAGGCTTGCTGAATCGTGAAATATTGACTAACTTCGTGGTCTGAAACAAGAATAGTAGTATGCCTCGTCTTGAATTGAACATATTGGGCTGCGGGTCGGCCACCACGAGTCTTCAACACTTGCCGTCGTGCCAGGTGCTGAACATTCGCGACAATCTGTTCATGATCGACTGCGGCGAGGGCGCCCAATTGGAAATGCGGCGCATGAAACTCAAGTTCTCGCGGTTGAATCACATCTTCATCAGCCACTTGCATGGCGACCACTGCTTTGGGTTGCCGGGGCTGTTGTCGACGCTGGCGCTGGTGGGCAAGACTGGGAGCGTGACGGTCCACATCTTTGAGGAGGGTGCCGAGCAGTTCCGCCGCTTGCTCGACTATTTTTGCCGCGACATGTCCTACGAATTGCGTTTCCACATCATAGAGCCTCGCAAGGCTGTCATCTATGAAGACGATGGCATCACAGTAACTACTTTCCCTCTGAGGCATCGCATTCCCGCGGTGGGTTTCCTCTTTGCCGAGAAACCCAAGTTGCGGCACATCAACCCCGAGGCAGTGCAGCGCTACGAGGTGCCACGGCACTTCATGAACAGCCTGCGTCAGGGCCGTGACTTTGTGACCCCCGGCGGAGTGTTGATTCCTAATGCCGAACTCACCACCGATGCCGAGCCAGCGATGAGTTATGCCTATTGCTCCGACACCATGCCCTCGAAGCGGGTGATCAATGCCGTGCGTGGCGTCGACTGGCTCTATCATGAAGCGACCTATGGCGACGAATGCCGGGTCCAGGCCCACAAGCGCTATCACAGCACGGCTCGCGATGCCGCCACAGTGGCGCAGCAGGCGGGCGTGAAGCGGCTCATCATCGGGCACTTCAGCAACCGCTACATCGACAACGGGCCGCTGCTCCTCCAGGCGCAGGAGGTGTTTCCCGCAACCACCCTTGCTCACGAAGGCCTCGTCATCGACCTGAATGGGGTTTAGAACTGAGTGTTAAGAGATGAGATGAAACGAAATAAGAGAGGGGCTGGTGTTTGTGCCAGCCCCTCTCGGTTATGGGTTTTTAGAATCTCTTTTTCAGGTAATCAGTAGCCGACGGTGACCATGGTGTAGTAGCGGCCGTAGGTGTCGGTACCGAATTCGAGAGTCACATATCCTTCGGCATTGCCACCAAACCAGGTGACCGATGCCTCGTAGGTGGTGATGTGAGTGGCTACAGGAGTGCCGTAGGTTGCGTAGAGATCGTGATAGAGACGGTTGAAACGGCTGCGGTCACGATAGCTCGTTGAGTGAGCAAACTGCGCATTGTAGAGTCGACCATAGGTGTCGTAGCTCAGCATCACATCGGCCCAGGTGAATCTCAGCATAGGAACATCTCTCAGATAGATGACGTCTCTGTTGTATCCATCGATGTCATATCCCATTGTGAAGAGATAGTTGAGCGAAGAGTTGTAGTAGCTGCCGAACGAGAGTCCGAGTATGGTGTTGATGCGAGGAGCTCGGTTGTAGATTACGAACCCGCTGGGCATCACAGGCCTGGTTATGATTCGGACTGCGGGGCGATACTGCCTTACGGGAGGAGGCAGCGGACGGCTCCAGTCGTTGTGGCGGTAGTTGTTGTTATAGGTGCTGTAGTTGCGGTGGTTCGTCAGTTCGTAGTGTGAGCTGGCAGCGTTGTGATTGCTGTTGTCCACACCGGGACGGCGTCCGCCACCTATGTTAGTATTACCGCTACCGGAACGAATGATACCACTGTTGGCGCTGATGTTACCGGCGTTGGCGCTGTTGTTGCCGCTGCCACTATTGTTCAGGCGCGAGTCGATGGTAGTTTTTCCGCCTTCGGTCTTGATGCTACCATTGTCTTTGGTGGTGATGGTGCCGGCATTGGTCGAGGCCGAGGTGGGCCGACGTCCGTTGCTGACAGTGCCACTGTTAGACTTGATAGAACCACTTGTCGTGGTTGAGCTACTTGTTCCAACATTGGTTCGGGTGCTGCTTGCGCTGCTCGAAGTCTTGCTGGAGCTTGACGACGTGCTGGGCACGGTCACACTGTTGCTCGAGGGCCAGTGCGTTGCACCGCTGCTGCGTGTCACGCTGCCGCTTGTGCTGGCTGCGCTGGTAGTGCCGGCAGGACGGCGTCCTGATGTGGCAGTACCTGAACCGCTGGTGCTGGTGGTATTGTTGTCGTTGCGACGCGTGGTAGTGGTCGCTTGACTTGCAGTAGCCACTTTGGCCTGGCTTTTATCGGAGCTGACAGTAGTGGTTCTCGGAGTGGCTGCGCTTGTGGTGGCAGCCTTGTTCTGTGAACTCACCGTGCTGGCAGAGTTGGTCGTTTGTGTGGTGGTGCCGGCAGGGCGGCGTCCACCCGTCACCTT
>JAEEVB010000234.1 GCA_016287065.1 Muribaculaceae bacterium | reverse complement strand
AGTGCCCTTGATGGTTTTAAAAAAGTCGCTCATGACGCCATGCGTGAAATATTTGTGCAAAGTTAATCAACTCTACAAAGAAATGCAAATGCCGCGGTAATTCAAAATCATTTTGTAACTTTGTGCAAAAATCAAATTAAACCTCAAAATTATGGCAAATCGAATATCTGAATTGTTTGGAATCAAATATCCCGTGATAGCGGGCGGCATGGTGTGGTGCAGTGGATGGCGACTGGCGTCGGCGGTGAGCAAGGCGGGCGGTTTGGGCCTCATAGGCGCGGGCTCGATGCATCCCGACACCCTTCGCGAGCACATTGTGAAGTGCCGCGAGGCCTGTGGCAACCTGCCTTTTGGCGTGAATGTGCCGCTCATGTATCCCGAGATCGACACGGTGATGAACCTGCTCGCCGACGAGGGCGTGAAAATCGTGTTTACCAGTGCCGGCAGTCCCAAGAAGTGGACGGGCTGGCTGCATGAGCACGGCATGAAGGTGGCGCATGTGGTGTCGTCGTCGCTGTTTGCCAAGAAATGCGAAGATGCTGGCGTCGATGCCGTGGTGGCCGAGGGCTTTGAGGCTGGTGGTCATAACGGGCGCGAAGAGACCACCACTTTGTGTCTCATTCCCGCCGTGCGTCAAGCCACTTCGTTGCCACTCATTGCGGCTGGTGGCATTGCCACCGGCGCGGCCATCGTGGCGGTGCAGGCACTGGGTGCCGAGGGGGTGCAGATAGGCACTCGTTTTGCCCTCACGCAAGAGAGTTCGGCAAGCGAGGCATTCAAGAAATTGTGCCTGAATTTGAATGAAGGCGATACTAAACTATTACTTAAAAAGTTGTCGCCTACACGACTGGTTAACAATGGTTTTATGTCTACAGTAGTCGAAGCCGAAGATGCTGGTGCTACTGTCGATGAACTGCGCGAGATTCTGGGCAAAGGCAAGGCGAAAAAGGGCATCTTTGAGGGCGACATTGTGAATGGCGAACTCGAGATTGGTCAGGTTGCCAGCCTGTTCAAGGGGCGCAGCATCGAGCCAGTCGAGGCTGTAATGCAAGAACTGGTTAGCGAGTATTTTGCAACTCGTAACCAGTTCCAATAAGTTCTATGAGATAAAAAGTACTGTTTGATATCACACTTTGTCGAGGCCAGCGGTGTTCTGGGCAATTACTTCATCGGGAATGTTGTAGTTCGTCAGGTCGTTGGCAAGGAAGCGGTCGTAGGCCGTCATGTCAATCAGGCCGTGCCCCGACAGGTTGAAGAGAATTACCCGTTTTTTGCCTTCTTCGCGTGCTTTGAGAGCTTCGCGAATGGTGGCTGCTATGGCGTGGCTCGACTCGGGTGCCGGAATGATACCCTCGCTGCGGGCAAACAGCGTGGCTGCCTCAAAACTCTCGAGTTGCGGGATATCGACGGCATCAATGATTTCGTCGTGCTTCAGCTGACTGATGATGGCACCGGCTCCGTGGTAACGCAGTCCACCGGCATGTATGTTGGCGGGTTTGAAGTTATGGCCCAGCGTGAGCATGGGGATGAGGGGCGTGTAGCCTGCCTCGTCGCCAAAGTCGTAGCAGAATTTGCCGCGTGTGAGTTTGGGGCATGAGGCGGGTTCGGCGGCGATAAATTGCATATTGGGAGCATCGCCGTTCAGCTTGTGGCGCAGGAAGGGCAGGGCTAGTCCCGAGAAATTGCTGCCACCGCCAAAGCAGGCAATGAGCGTGTCGGGCATTTCGCCGGCCATTTCCATCTGTTTCTCGGCCTCAAGGCCTATCACTGTCTGGTGCAGTGCCACGTGGTTGAGTACCGATCCCAGCACATATTTGCAGTTGGGCGTGGTGGTGGCGAGTTCCACGGCCTCGCTGATGGCGGTGCCCAGCGAACCTTGATAGTTGGGGGTGCGGGTAATGATGTCCTTGCCGGCACGGGTCGACATGCTGGGCGAGGCAATCACCTCGGCCCCGTAGGTCTGCATAATGGAGCGGCGATAGGGCTTTTGCTCATACGAGATTTTCACCATATACACAGCCAGTTCCAGCCCAAAGTGCTTGGCGGCCAGTGCCAGGGCGGCACCCCATTGTCCGGCGCCAGTCTCGGTAGTGATGTTGGTCACACCTTCCTGCTTGCAGTAGTAGGCCTGTGCGATGGCACTGTTCAACTTGTGGCTGCCCACGGGACTCACGCTCTCGTTCTTGAAATAGATGTGTGCTGGGGTGTCGAGGGCTTTTTCAAGTCCTTCGGCGCGTACGAGTGGCGTAGGGCGCCAAATGCGGTACATGTCACGCACCTCGTCGGGTATTTCTATCCACCGGTCGGTGGTGTTCAGTTCTTGTTCCGATGCTGCTTTTGAGAAAATGGGGTAGAGGTCCTCGGCCTTCAGCGGCTGTTTGGTACCTGGGTGGATGAGCGGAGCGGGTTTCACCGGCATGTCGGGTATCACATTATACCATGCGCGTGGAATGTCGCTCTCCTGCAATAAGAATTTCTTGCTTTCCATTTTTACTTTGATTTTTAAAAAATGTATATTTATAAATGAAATGTGAAAAATTATGCGACAAAATTACATTTTCATTATTAAATATGCAAATTTTTAGGCAACAATTTTTCACCCATCCCTCAATATCTACCACATCCAGTAGTCTCAGCCTTTATTCGCTTTTTCCATTATTGTCCAGCAATTTTTTGCCTGGATCGTAGGATTTCTTAAAATCTTTCCATAAATTTGCAACCTAAAACTGTCAGGCGCATACAAGATCGGATCGGGCACCTCTTTGGAGACCTTATCTGAGGTAACACCTGATAGTTTTATTGTATCAATGCTATAGGTACAAGTCCGCCGCCTTCCGCTACGGTTTCTCCTTCTTCTCCTTGGTCTCTTTCGGAATCGGTTTCTCCTCTAAGTTTGTGTAATAACCCGTCTCGGGGACCAGTCTCCTCTTGTCCACTTCCATGGTCTCGTCCAGACGGATTACTCCAGGTTTCTTCTTCTCCATTTTTAAAATAGTTTTGTATTGCTGCTGCTAATTTAGCAATTTTTTCGTTTCCAACAAAGTTTCCGTTCAATAATCCTTCGGCACCATACATGTCAAATATATATCCTACAAGTAAGGCTGTTGCTTCACTTGGCTGGTCCAATTTTGCATATTTCAACATATACTCTTCGGAAACAACTCCCTTTCTTTTTAACAAGTCAAGCGCCTCTAAAGTACACGCAACTTTGTCATCCATTTCTATGTAGTCAAATGCTTGATGACCATATTCGTGCCACCATGTGTGCTCGGCCTTTTGCCTTGTTCTCCTCTTGTTTGTGAAAACAAATACCTTTTGCTCGAACATGCTATGCGCTCCTACCTCATCTGTGCTATGGAAACTTTGTTCCAATTCATTAAAGAGTTCTTCGCTTAATTCCCCTCGCAAGGCTTCAAGGTCTTCGTCGTCATAGATAGCATAGCTATCTCCTGCCATCTTCACGCCATATCTCTCTTTTAACCCGCTTAGGTACTCACGCAGTTCTTCCTTGCTTATGGGGCGGTACCAGTAAGGACCAAATTCGTCATCCCTACCACTCTCGTCCTGCGTCGTCTGTGGCTCTGCCGCAGAGCTCTGCTGCGTCGCAGGCTCTATCCCCAGCCGCTCACGCATCACCACGTCTGCAGCCTTCGAGAACACGCCGTCATCAGCCTGCGCTGCACTCCACAGCACATAACGGGCCTCGTTGTCGCTCACCTCGCCCATAATCTTGCTGTAGCGCGACAACGTCACCGTGCGACTTGTTTGTTGTTCACATTGCCCGCTTCATCCCCATACCTTATCTTCGCCTGCGCATATGAACCTTAATTTAAAAATACTCTATGACAAACCCCACTATACCCATCCCCAGTTCTCAAAAAGATGGCCGATTTCGGCCATCTTTACTCCTGAAAACATGCATGCCATCTTTGTACCGTCTTCGTACCGTCAATCCTACCGCATTTGTGTCAT